>SLJS01000304.1 GCA_007135015.1 Alcanivorax sp.
ATTTCTATTGCTCCGATTGACGAAAATCACTTGGCCGGCGCTGCCGGACAGGTATGCTCTTTTCCACGAGGCCCGAAAGGCTGGCCGGCCGGGACACTTCAACCCGGCGCGGATTTACGGTACTTTGCGCGCGCTTGAATCCGGTGGCGCGGAGTCCCACATAACCCGGGCCGCATCACATTTATACTCTTCGCGGAGGAAACCATGAGCGAAGTCCAGCATCACCGCCTGATCATCATCGGGTCCGGTCCCGCCGGCTATACGGCCGCCATCTACGCGGCCCGCGCGGCGCTCAATCCCGTGGTCATCACCGGCATCGAACCCGGCGGCCAGCTTACCACCACCACGGACGTGGATAACTGGCCGGGCGACGTGGAAGGGCTTCAGGGGCCGGACCTGATGACGCGTATGCAGCAGCACGCCGAGCGGTTCAATACCGAGATCATCTTTGACCATATCAATGAGGTGGACTTCAAGAATCGACCCTTCCGGCTGATTGGCGACAACAACCAGTACAGTTGCGACGCACTGATCATCGCCACCGGAGCCTCCGCGAAATATCTGGGCCTGGAGTCCGAACAGAAGTTCATGGGCCGGGGCGTGTCCGCCTGTGCCACCTGTGACGGTTTCTTCTACCGGAACCAGAAGGTTGGGGTCATCGGCGGCGGCAATACCGCCGTGGAGGAAGCCCTGTATCTGTCCAATATCGCTAGTGAGGTGGTGGTAGTGCATCGGCGCGACCAGCTGCGCGCCGAGAAGATCCTCCAGGAGAAGCTTTTCTCCAGAGATAATGTGCGCTTTGAATGGTTCAACGAACTCGACGAGGTGCTCGGCGATGAATCCGGTGTCACCGGCATGCGTATCCGGGACAACCGCGACGGCAGCACCCGGGATCTGGACGTCAACGGGGTCTTCATTGCCATCGGCCACCACCCGAACACGGATGTATTCGAGGGCCAGTTGAACATGACCAACGGCTACATCCATATCAACAGCGGCACCGAGGGCAACCACACGGCCACCAGCGTTGAAGGGGTCTTCGCCGCCGGCGACGTGGCCGACCATGTGTATCGTCAGGCGGTGACCTCCGCCGGCGCCGGCTGCATGGCCGCCCTCGACGCGGAAAAGTACCTGGATAACCTGGACAACTGAGCCGCTGGCCGGCGACCGCCCATGGCGTCTTCGGTGGAGGACCTGCCCTGGCTTCTTCCGGGGGATCCCTTTCCCCCGGCGGAAGCCGCCCTGCGCGAGCCGGACGGCCTGCTGGCCCTGGGCGGCGATCTCTCTCCCCCGACCCTTCTGAGGGCCTACCGTTCGGGAATCTTTCCCTGGTTCAGCGAGGACCAGCCCGTTCTCTGGTGGAGCCCGGACCCCAGGCTGGTGCTCTTCCCGGGAGAGTTTCATCTTTCCCGGCGTCTCTGGCGCACCCTGCGGCGCGGCGCCTTTCGCTTTTCCTTCAATCGGGACTTCGCCGGCGTGATCCGTGGGTGCGCGGAACCCCGGCCCGGAGAACCCGGCACCTGGATCACGCCGGCCATGCGCCAGGCCTATGAGCGACTCCATGCCCGGGGACACGCCCATTCAGTGGAGGTCTGGCAGGATGAGAGACTCGTCGGTGGCCTCTACGGGGTCCGTGTCGGCGGGGTCTTCTGCGGCGAGTCCATGTTTTCCCGGCAACCCAACGCTTCCAAGTGTGCCCTCGCCCTGCTGTGCGGGCTTCATCGGGCGCTGGATATTGCCCTGATCGACGCCCAGGTCAGCAGTGACCACCTGTTGCGGCTGGGTGCGCGGAACATCGCCCGGGCGCGTTTTCTGGCGCTGCTGGCCGAGTACCGGGACCGGCCGGAAACGCCCATGCCCCAGGGCAGCCCGGCGGGCTTTGCAGAATACCGGCGGGACTTTACACTGGGGTACAGCTAAACCGGAAGCGGCTCGGCCATGAGCGACCTTTCCACACTGCGCTTTTTCAGCACTCCCGCACACACCTGCAGTTACCTGGAGGACCGGGAAGCAACCACCCTTTTCGTCGATCCCCACGCACGGATTACCAATCGCCTGTACACGGATCTCTCGCGCATGGGCTTTCGGCGCAGCGGCGACTACCTGTACCGCCCGCATTGCCGCGGCTGTGACGCCTGCATTCCGGCCCGAGTGGATACCCGCTACTTTTCGCCGCGCCGGCGCCACCGGCGTATCCTGCGCGCAAACCGCGATCTGCGGGTGGAGCGGATCGAACCGGTCTACACCCCGGAGCTCTATCGGCTCTACAGCCGTTATATCGAATCCCGCCACGGCAACGGCGACATGTATCCGCCCAGCCAGGAGCAGTTCACCAGCTTCCTGATGTCGCGCTGGAGCGATACCGCCTTCTACTGCTTCCGCGAAGGAGACCGGCTGCGGGCCGTGGCCGTGACCGACCGGCTGGAAGACGGTCTTTCGGCGGTCTATACCTTCTTCGAGCCGGAGCTGCCCCGGCGCAGCCTGGGGACCTGGGCGATTCTCTGGCAGATCGAGGAATGCCGACGCCAGGGGCTGCCCTGGCTGTACCTGGGATACTGGATTTCCGCCTGTGCCAAGATGCGCTACAAGGACGATTTCCGTCCCCTGCAACTGCTGCGCAACGGCCGCTGGGAGGCGGCGGAGTAAGGCGGTCGGTCGTCGGTTCTCAGTGGTCGGAAGGAATGGCATTCCGCCCCGGATCGGGGCCTGGCGCCAACGAATGGCCCCCCCTCGTCTCAAGGCTGTCGCAAAAGTGTCTCAGGGCACCCGCGGGAGCACTGCTTGCAGCGCGAAATCCCGGGATTCCCGGCACCTCCAGGGTGCAAGGGTGCGCTCCTGCCAGACCTTTACGGCAGCCTCTTCCTGCAAGGTTTTCACGGCCTTTGCAGGTCCCTGATTTTTGGGGCACAATTGCGCTCCCTTGGGCGGAGCAGCAATTTCGGGTATTTACTGCATGGCAAAAGAAGAGCAGATTGAACTGGAGGGCGTGGTTCTCGAAACCCTGCCCAATACCATGTTCCGGGTGAAACTGGACAACGGCCATACCATCACGGCTCATATCTCCGGAAAAATGCGCAAGCACTACATCCGCATTCTCACCGGCGACCGTGTACGCGTGGAAATGTCGCCCTATGATCTGAGCAAGGGCCGCATTACCTTCAGAATGAAATAACCCTCCTTAAGCACGCAGCTCGCTCGAGCTGCTTCCAGCACGGCCGCTCCGCGGCCTTCCGGCACGCTCCCTCCGATCGCTTCCAGCACGCCCCTTCGGGGCTTCCAGCGGTCCGCTCCCCTGTCCCGGAGCCATCGAAGATGGCGCCCAGAGCGACTGCGGGGAGCGTACTCGAAGGCCGCGTGCCCGGAGGGGCGAAGCCCTGTGCTCGGAGGTCGCGGCGGCGACCGTGCTCCGGCTTACGCCGGCTCGGGCTCGGCCGCATCGATGGTCAGCTCCAGCGCGTCGTCGCGCACGGTCACCCGCACAGAACCGCCCTGCTGGGCCAGTTCTCCGAACAGCAGCTTCTCGGCCAAGGGTTTCTTCAGCTGTTCCTGAATCAACCGTGCCATGGGCCGTGCGCCCATATCCGGGTCATAGCCATGCTCGGCCATCCAGGTCCGGGCCGCCTCGTCCACATCCAGGACCACGCCCCGCTCGTCGAGCTGCGCCTGCAGTTCCGTGAGGAACTTGTCCACCACGCCCAGCACGGTCTCGTGGCTGAGTGAGCGGAACTGGATGATCCCGTCCAGCCGGTTGCGGAACTCGGGCGTGAAGGTCTTCTTCAGCACCTCCATCGCGTCCGAGGAGTGGTCCTGGGTGGTAAAGCCGATGCTCTTGCGGTTGAGCGCTTCGGCGCCGGCATTGGTGGTCATGATCAGCACCACGTTGCGGAAGTCCGCCCGACGGCCGTTGTTATCCGTCAGCGAAGCATGGTCCATGACCTGCAACAGCAGGTTGAACACCTCCGGGTGCGCCTTCTCGATCTCGTCAAGCAGCACCACGCAGTGCGGAGTCTTGGTCACCGCCTCGGTAAGCAGACCACCCTGGTCGTAGCCCACATACCCCGGGGGCGCGCCGATCAGGCGGCTGACCGTGTGGCGCTCCATGTACTCGGACATGTCGAAGCGCACCAGCTCCACGCCCAGGGTGCGCGCAAGCTGGCGGCTTACCTCGGTCTTGCCCACCCCGGTGGGGCCGGCGAACATGAACGAACCCACCGGCTTGTCCGGGGCCTTGAGGCCCGCCCGGGAAAGTTTGATGGCCGCGGAAAGGGCGTCGATGGCCTCTTCCTGGCCGAACACCGTCATCTTCAGATCCCGGTCCAGGTTCTCCAGCACCTCCTTGTCGGTGGCGGAGACCTGCTTGGGCGGAATACGTGCGATGCGCGCCACCATGGCCTCGATCTCGTCGACGCCGATGGTGTCCGTGCGCTCGTTCTCGGGCAGCAGGCGCTGCCAGGCACCCACCTCGTCGATGACATCAATGGCCTTGTCCGGCAGATACCGGTCATTGATGTAGCGCGCGGACAGCTCGGCCGCCGAACGCAGCGCCTCATCGCTGTAGCTCACGTCATGGTGGCTCTCGAAACGCTTGCGCAGACCGCCCAGGATGGTGACCGTCTCCTCCACTGTGGGCTCGAGCACATCAATCTTCTGGAAGCGCCGGGAAAGCGCCCGGTCCTTCTCGAAGATGCTCCGGTACTCCTGGAAGGTAGTCGAGCCCATGCACTTGATGCCGCCGGAAGCCAGCATGGGCTTGAGCAGGTTGGACGCATCCATTACCCCGCCGGAGGCCGCTCCGGCACCGATGATGGTATGGATCTCGTCGATAAAGAGAATGGCTCCGGGCTGTTCCTGCAGCTCGCCGATCAGCGCCTTGAGGCGCTTCTCGAAATCACCGCGGTACTTGGTCCCGGCCAGCAGCGCGCCCATGTCGAGCGCGTACACCACGGACTCGCGCAGCGGCTCGGCCACCTTTTCCTGCACGATCATCCAGGCAAGCCCCTCGGCAATGGCGGTCTTGCCCACGCCGGGCTCGCCCACAAGCAGCGGGTTGTTCTTGCGCCGGCGGCAGAGGATCTGTGCGGCGCGCTCGATTTCCCAGGCCCGTCCCACCAGCGGATCGATCCGGTCGGCCTTCGCCATTTCGTTGAGATTGGACGCATAGCTGTCCAGTGCGCTGGCCGAACTGGCCTCCACCGTCTCCTCGGCGGCGTTGTTCTGGGTCTGCGACGGCTCCTCGTTGTCGTGAACCCGGGAAATGCCGTGACTGATGAAGTTCACCACGTCGATGCGGCTGACATTCTGGGCCCTGAGCAGGTAGACCGCCTGGCTTTCCTGCTCGCTGAAGATGGCAACCAGCACGTTGGCACCGGTCACCTCGCGCTTGCCCGAGGACTGCACATGGAAGACCGCCCGCTGCAGCACGCGCTGAAAGCCCAGCGTCGGCTGGGTGTCACGCTCGGCATCATCTTCCGGCAGGGTCGGCGTGGTGTCCTCGACAAAGCGTGCCAGCGCCTCGCGCAGCTCACCGAGATCGACGCCACAGGCCTGGAGCACTTCCACTGCCGCCTGATTGTCCAGCAGGGCAAGCAGCAGGTGCTCCACCGTCATGAACTCATGGCGGTGCTTGCGGGCGTGGCGGAATGCCTCGTTCAGCGTCAGTTCCAGTTCTCTGCTCAGCATGACGTCACCTCATCTTCGGTGAGCACTTGGACCGTCCCGGGCTTATGCGGGTTCCACCTGGCACATGAGCGGGTGCTCGTTTTCCCTCGCATAATCCACTACCTGGGCGGCCTTGGTTTCGGCGATGTCCCTGGGATAGACCCCGCACACCGCCTTTCCCCGGGTGTGAACCGTGAGCATGACGCTTGTGGCCCGCTCGCGATCCAGCCCGAAAAACCTCTCCAGTACCTCTACCACAAAATCCATCGGTGTGTAGTCATCGTTGAGCATCACCACCTTGTAGAGGGGAGGCTTGCTGACCTTCGGCCGCGCCTCCTCCACCGCCGTTTCGTCCTCGCGATCCGGCCGGCCCGGCTCTTCGGGCTCGTCCGGCCCCGGGCCGGTATTCCATGTTTCCGTCGGCGGCGGCAGCATCGGTTTCATATCAGTTGTATACCCACAGGAGCCCGCGGGCAATGAGGAATTGGCGAACGCGCCCGATTCGCTGACCTGTGACAGCAACCGGCCCGCTCGGGGGTTGACAGCCAGCGGGGGTTGATTAAAAGTTGTACTGATCCTGCGTCTCATGGGCTATCCAGTCTACTACAGCTCGCGGGAGATATTATAACAAGACCGGCACCAGCCATTGGACAGGCAGAGGGAAGGACCATGGCTACAGGAAAGGTCAAGTGGTTCAACAACGCCAAGGGGTATGGTTTCGTACGCCCGGACGAGGGTGGCGAGGATCTCTTCGTACACTACTCTTACATCCAGATGGACGGCTACAAGAGCCTGAAGGCGGGCCAGCCCGTGGAGTATGACGTACGCCCGGCGGAAAAGGGCTATCACGCAGTCAACCTGCACCCCGGACAGCCGGATACCGGCAGCCCGACGGGGAGTGCAAGTGCTCCGGGCGGCAACGCCGAGGCGCCGGTTGCCGCCAGCGGCGGCGAGCAGGACCCGCGCCAGTAGCCGCTCAGTCCTCCATGTGCTCGATGACGGCCTGGCCGAATTCCGAGCACTTGAGCAGCTTGGCATCCGGCATGAGCCGCTCGAAGTCGTAGGTCACGGTTTTCGCGGAAATCGCCCCTTCCATCCCCCGGATGATCAGGTCCGCGGGTTCGACCCAGCCAAGATGGCGAAGCATCATCTCGGCGGACAGGATCAGTGAACCCGGGTTCACCTTGTCCTGTCCGGCGTATTTCGGCGCCGTGCCGTGGGTGGCCTCGAACAGGGCCACTGAGCCGCCCATGTTCCCGCCGGGTGCGATCCCGATCCCGCCCACCTCGGCGGCCAGGGCGTCGGAAATATAGTCGCCGTTGAGGTTCAGTGTAGCGATCACGCTATAGTCTTCGGGGCGCATCAGGATCTGCTGGAGGAAGGCGTCGGCGATCACGTCCTTGATCACGATGTCCCGGCCGGTGTTCGGATTCTTCATTACGTGCCAGGGGCCGCCGTCCAGGGGGACCGCCCCATAGCGTTCCGCGGCCAGCTCATAACCCCAGTTCTTGAAGGCGCCCTCGGTGAATTTCATGATGTTGCCCTTGTGCACCAGGGTCACCGAGTCCTTGTCATTGTCGATCGCGTACTGGATCGCCTTGCGCACCAGCCGCTGGGTGCCTTCCCTGGAAACCGGCTTGATGCCGATGCCGCAGCCTTCCGGGAAGCGGATCTGGGTCACGCCCATTTCCTCGCGGAGGAAACGGATCAGCTTGGTGGCCTCCGGGCTGTCCGCGGCCCATTCGATGCCCGCGTAGATGTCTTCCGAATTCTCCCGGAAGATCACCATGTTGGTCAGCTCCGGATGGGTAACCGGACTGGGCACACCCGGGAACCAGCGCACCGGGCGCATGCACACATACAGATCCAGTTCCTGGCGCAACGCCACGTTCAGGGAGCGGTAGCCTCCGCTGACGGGAGTGGTCAGCGGGCCCTTGATCCCCACGGTGAACTCGCGCATCGCTTCCAGCGTTTCCTCCGGCATCCAGGTGTCCGGACCGTAGACCTTGGTGGCCTTCTCGCCACAGAAAATCTCCATCCAGCTGATGCCGCGCTTGGTTCCGTAGGCCTTGTCGACGGCGGCGTTGACCACATCGATCATCACCGGTGAAATATCCGTTCCGATTCCGTCTCCCTCGATATAGGGGATGACCGGGAAATTCGGTACATTCAGGGACAGGTCCTTGTTAACGGTAATTTTGTCACCGTCCGCCGGGACCTTGATCTTTTCATATCCCATTCAACTACTCCCTCCGAAACCTTCGATTGAGCCCTGAAAACGCAGGCCCGATACAGTACCAGTTTTGCCTCTCCGGTGTTGCCGGAATGGCGAGCACGGGGGCGGTCCCGTCACACGATTGTGCAGAAATCAGTCAGTGCGTTTCCTGACCGCGCCGGATTATAGCATTGCCACTGCCCGCTTTGCCTGACCCGGAACAAGCGCCAGCCTGAAAGTTCGTGTCAGGAGGGGCGTTCGCTGCGCTTGCGCAGCGAGCTTCCGGCACGCAGCGCTCCGCGCTGCTTCCAGTACGGCCCCTTCGAGGCCTTTCAGTAGTCAGTGGCCCGTGCCCCAATCCTCTAGACATGATGTCTTGACCTGCCCGTCCTCAACGGTCGTGGGTTACCGTTGGGGACGGGCAGGTCAAAACATCATGTCCAGCCATCGAAGATGGCTCGGGAGCGACCGGAGGGAGCGTGTCCGCAGGCCGCGCAGCGGCCGTGCCGAAGCGGCCGCAGGCCGCGTACCGGAAGGGGCGCCAGCCCCGTACTGCACGCTCGCAACGCGAGCGTGCTTACCACCAGCGCGCGGCGGCCTTCAGGTCGCGCTCGCGGGCCTCGATCCAGTCTTCCCTGCCCTGCGGATCCCGAACTTTCTTCCACAGGGGGACCTCCGTCTTGACCCGGTCCATCAGGCATTCGCAGGCTTCGAAGGCTTCGCCGCGATGTGCGGCCGAAACACCCACCACAACGATTGTTTCCCCGGGTGCCATCCAGCCGGTGCGATGCTGTGCAAGCACCCGCAGCGGCGACCAGCGCCCGGCCACCTCCCGGGCGATCTCTTGCAGCGCCCGGGCGCTCATTGCCGGATACTGCTCGAGAAAGAGCCCGTCCACGGCACCCTGTTCATCCCGGACCTGCCCGGTGAATACCACCACGGCCCCGGCAATGCCCTGCCCGCCGGCAAGCCATTGCCAGGCCTGGCCCGGCTCCAGGGGCTGTTCATCAATCCGGGTTTCAATCTCGGTCATTCAGCCTCCCGTCACCGGCGGAAAGAACGCCACGGTATCGCCCTCGCCCAGCGTCGTGCTCTCACCGGCCATTTCCTCGTTCACGGCGGAGAGCACCGGGCGCGGTCCGGCCAGCGCCTCGCCCCAGGGCTCTCCCCGGTCCGCCAGCCAGGCTTTCAATGCCGCCACGTCCGCAACCTCCTGCGGTACCTCCACCTGTTCCGACTCCAGCCCCAGCGCTTCGCGCAACCCGGCGAAATACAGCACATGCAGTTTCACGATCCGTCTTCTCCCCGCTTCCAGTCACCCGAGGCGCCGCCGGACTTCTCCAGCAGCTCCACCGGACCGATGCGCATGCCCCGGTCCACGGCCTTGCACATGTCGTAAAGTGTCAGCGCCGCCACCGAAGCGGCCGTCAGGGCCTCCATTTCCACACCCGTTGGCCCGCGCACCCGGCACCGCGCTTCAATGATCATCGCCTCCTCACCGTCCTCGCGGAGTTCCACCTTCACCGAGGTGAGCATCAGCGGGTGACACAGGGGAATCAGTTCCCAGGTGCGCTTCGCGGCCTGGATGCCCGCAATCCGTACCGTGGCGTACACATCGCCCTTGGGGTGTTCCCCACGGGCAATCATCGCCAGGGTTTCCGCCCGCATGGTCACCCGGGCGCGCGCCAGGGCAAGGCGTTCGCTGTCCGCCTTGTCGCCCACGTCCACCATGGTGGCGCGACCCTGGCTGTCCAGATGGGTCAGTCGGCTCATCGTTCTACTCTCCCGTTGCCCCGGCACGGTCTCGCACCGGGCCACCGCATTGTAGCGGCCCCGGGGGTCTCTGGGGTACCATCGCGACCCGCCACGCCAAGTGAACGGATCCATGAACAGCTTTCAGCCCCATATTACCGTGGCCACCATGGTCGAACAGCAGGGACGGCTGCTGCTGGTGCGTGAAATCGCGAACGGCCGCGAGGTGATCAACCAGCCTGCCGGGCATGTGGAGGCCGGCGAGCGCCTGGTCCAGGCCGCCTTCCGCGAAACCCTGGAAGAAACCGCCTGGCGGGTTACGGTCCGGGCATTCCTGGGTGTCTACATTTTCCAGCCGCGGCCGGAAGCGGGTGTCTTCCACCGCTACTGCTTCATTGCCGAGCCCGACACCCGGGACCCGGCCCAGCGGCTCGACGACGGAATTGTCGAAGCGCTCTGGCTCACACCGGCGGAAATCGAGGCGCGCATGGACGACCATCGAAGCCCGCTGGTCTGGCAGTGTGTGCGGGACTGGCAGCGTGGCCGCAGTCTGCCCCTTGAACTGATCTATGAACATCCCTGGCCCCTGCAGCAGGCATGAGTACTACCCTTTCACCCGAAAACACCCATGTGATCGTCGGCATGTCCGGCGGCGTGGATTCGGCCGTATCCGCCTTTCTCCTTCGCGAGGCCGGATACCGTGTCGAAGGGCTGTTCATGAAGAACTGGAACGAGGACGACGGCAGCGAATACTGCACCGCCCAGGAGGACCTGCTCGACGCCATGCAGGTTGCCGGCACCCTCGGCATCGAACTGCACACCGTCAACTTCGCCGCCGAATACTGGGACCGGGTGTTCGAACACTTTCTCGCCGAATACCGGGCCGGACGCACGCCGAACCCGGACATCCTGTGCAACAAGGAGATCAAGTTCAGAGCTTTTCTGGACCACGCCCGCACCCTGGGCGCCGATGCCATCGCCACCGGGCACTATGCCCGGGTGGACCGGAACCGTCACCCGGCGGAGCTGCTGCGCGCGGCGGACCACAACAAGGACCAGACCTACTTCCTCCATGCGGTCTCCGGCGAGCGCTTCGCCCGCACCCTGTTCCCCCTGGGCGAACTGCACAAGCCGCGGGTACGCGAGATCGCCCGTGAACAGGGCTTTGCCAATCACCGGAAGAAGGACTCCACCGGCATCTGTTTTATCGGCGAGCGCCGGTTCCGGGATTTTCTGCGGCGTTACCTGCCCGCACAGCCCGGCACCATCGAGGATGACCACGGCAGGGTGATCGGCGAACACCAGGGGCTCATGTATTACACCCTGGGGCAACGCCAGGGCCTGGGCATCGGCGGAAGAGCCGGAGCCGGTGGCGCGCCCTGGTACGTGGCGGCCAAGGATCTCTCGCGCAATGTACTCATTGCCGTCCAGGGGCAGGACCACCCCCTGCTTTACAGTCAGGCGCTGCGCAGTGCCCCGGTGGACTGGATCGCCGGGGAGCCGCCGGCGCTTCCGGCGCGGCTGTCGGCGAAGACCCGATATCGCCAGCCCGATCAGTCCTGCACGGTGCAGTCGCTGGACAACGGGCGCGTGGAAGTCACCTTCGATCACCCCCAGCGCGCGGTTACGCCCGGTCAGTCCGTCGTCTTCTACGACGCCGACCGCTGTCTTGGCGGCGCTGTCATCGAGTCTGTGCAATGAACGCTTCGGACAAGGATCGCAACCAGGCGCTGGCCCTCGCCGCCGTATTCCAGACCGCGCAGCTGGCGGACCAGGTGGCCGCACGGGGCCAGTGTGACCAGGCACCGTTGCGCCAACTGCTGGAAAGCGTACTCGAGCTTGCACCGGACAGCTGTGACGATGTCTACCCGGACCCGTCCGCGCTGGAAGGCGGCAGGCGCCTGCTGCAAAGCGCCCTGGAGGGAAAACAGAGCCGGGAGAATACCCGCCCGGTGGGCTATGCGCTGGCGCTGATGCACCTGGCCAGCCGGCTGCGCCGGGACCGGGGGTTGATGGACATTCTGCGCAATCGCCTGGAGGCCCTGGAGGCGCAACGGCCACATTTTTCGGACACCACTTCGCCGGAATTCTGTCACCGACTCGCCGGGATCTATGTGGACACCCTGGGCAGCCTGCGTTTTCGCATCAAGGTCCAGGGCGAGCCCGGCCACCTCCGCAACGAAGACAACGCCGCGCGCATCCGGGCGCTTTTCCTGGCGGGAGTGCGGGCGGCCTTCCTCTGGCACCAGACCGGAGGCCGGCGCTGGCACCTGCTTTTCAGCCGCCGCCGGCTTCTGGAGGCGCTCGAGGCGCTCTGAAGGGTGTCGCTGACGCGACACAGGGGCAAGGGGCAAGGGGCAAGTATTGCGCGGCCCGGAGCCTCGCAGAGCTCGGCTCGCTCCGGCGGCGGTCCGTCCATTGGCACGGACCTTTTCCCGCCTCCGCCCCCCTTCGCAGGGGGAGGCTCCACTTCGCGAGCGTCGGAGCAGTCAGCAAGGTTTTACGACACCCTCCTGGTCGGGGAGGGGGGGGCATCCTTTATGCGCGAAGGCATGAACCCGGGAAGGAGGTGTTTCTGTCTGGCCACTGAGGACCGACCGCCGACCGCAGCGCCTCGAAGAGGCGCTTCTTTCTCGCCGCTCGCCACTGGCGGCGCCTGCGGCGCCGCCCCTATTTCAGCTCGCGGGAGGAAAGGCCCAGATGCTGGCGGGCGACGATCAGCTGCTGGATCTGCTGGGTGCCCTCGAAGATGTCGATGATCTTCGAGTCCCGGGCGAATTTCTCCAGCAGGTGTTCCTCGCTGTAGCCCAGTTCTCCGCACAGCTCCACACACTTGAGGGTGATGGCATTGCCGACCCGGCCGGCCTTGGCCTTGCACATGGATGCCTGCTTGGAGTTGGGCTGCTTGTTGTCCGCCATCCAGCAGGCCTGCCAGGTCATCAGTCGGGCGGCATCCAGGTCTGCTTCCATGCGGTAGAGCTCCGCCTCGAGGGCCGAGCTGTTATAAAGTGATTTCGAGAAATCTGCGCTAACACCCTCTTTTTCCAGGATTTCCCGGGTCATTTCCAGGGCCGCTCTCGCCAGGCCCAGGGCCATGGCGGCCACCTGGGGACGGGTATTGTCGAAGGTCTGCATGACCCCGCCGAAGGCCTTCTTGCGGGCTTCCTCGGTCTCGGCGATCTCCGGGCTGCCCAGCAGGTTCTCCGCCGGAATACGGCAGTTCTCCAGTGACAGTGCGGCGGTATCGGAGATCCGCAGGCCCATCTTGTCCTCCACCCGCGCCAGCTTCATGCCGGGATTGTCCCGGGGCACGATGAAGGACTTGATGGCGGCCTTGCCGAGACTGCGATCCAGTGTGGCCCAGATCACCACGGCGTCACAGCGCTGTCCGGCGGTGCAGTAGATCTTCTCTCCGTTGAGGACCCAGTCATCCCCGTCTCGCTCGGCGGTGGTCTTCACCGCCGCCGAATCCGAGCCGGCCCCGGGCTCGGTAATGGCCATGGCGCAGTAGAGCTTGCCGAACCGCTCCTTCTGCTCCGGTGTGCCCACCGCCTGGATGGCCGCATTGCCCAGGCCCTGGCCGGGAATGGACAGCATCAGGCCCACATCGCCCCAGCACATTTCTTCCATGCCCACCACGCCGGCAAGGTTCGCGCCATTGACGGAGCCTTCGGCCTGACCCTGGTCGCCCCCTCCGCCACCGGAGGCCCGCGCGCCCTGGATCATCTGCGCGACGGGCACGAGTTCCTCGGGCGAGGTCTCGCTGTGCTCGATCCGGTCATACTTGCGGGAAATCGGGCGGAACACGTTGGACGCCACCTGGTGCGTCATCTTCTGCAGCGTTTCGAGCTTCTTCGGCAATTCGAGATTGATCATGGTGCTGTCCCCTCAGACCAGTGCGGTGCCTTCGAGCAGGCCCACCGAACGCAGATTCCGGTACCAGATTTCCATGGGGTAGTCGCGAATGAAGCCGGCGCCCCCCATGAGCTGTACCCCGTTGGTGCCGATTTCCATGCCCTTTTCCGCACACAGGACCCGGGCGAGGCAGGCTTCGCGATGAAAAGGCAGCCCCTGTTCCGCCCGGCTCGCCGCGCGCCAGGTCAGCAGGCGCATGGCGTCGAGCTCGATGGCGATGTCCGAGACCATGAAGGCCACGGACTGGCGGTACGCAATGGGCTCACCGAAAGCGTGGCGTTCCTTGACGTATTCGCTGACCAGATCGAGCACCGCCTGGCCGCAACCGACGGCCAGCGCGCAGGTGCCAATCCGGGAGAGATCCACCAGACGC
>SLJS01000349.1 GCA_007135015.1 Alcanivorax sp.
CGCGAGCACGGTCGCCGTAGCGACCAGGAGGCGGTCCATGGGCCGGCAGCGGGCTGTTTCGAGAAAATCCCGGGCAAACAGGCACGCTGCCAGCAGCGCGGTGTAACCGGCGATGAAGGGCAGCGCCTGCGGCCAGGGCAATGTATCGGGCCAGAACCGGTGAAGCACACCCTGGATGCTGGCCACATACACCAGGGTGCTGCCCACATGCAGCACATAGAAGCGGTTGGTGCGTTCGCGCGCGCCGAGCCAGAGCAGCAGGTGATAACAGAACAGCCCGAAGCCGATGCCGTAGAGCACGCCGAGCATCCAGTCCCGGTTGAGATACTGCTCCAGGAGGGCTTCATGCCCGCTGAGAGTGACCGGAACCGTCATGGAGCTGTCCGTGCGCACCCGCAGCCAGACCTCCGCCCCCTCTCCGGCGGCGAGCCGCACCGGAACCAGGGAGAAACGCACATGAACGGGGCGCTCGAGAAACGGCCTGCGGCTGCCCAGCTCCCAGTGACGCGCCTCGCCATCACCGGCGAGCAGCCATACGTCCAGTTCCTCGAGCAGACCGTAGTCCACCATCAGCCAGAGCGAGAGCGGCTCCGGCTCCCGGCTTTCCAGTCGCGCCCGGAACCAGCAGGCGTCGCGGCGATAACCGAGGGCCACTTCCGACCTGGCCAGGGGGGCAAGGTCCTGGTGGCGGGCGGTTTCCAGGTCAGCTTCGGCGGTAGGGTCACACCACCAGGCAAGGTGAGGGGCCAGGGAGACGCGGGAGACGGGCGACTCGAGCTCCACGGGCGGCACCGCCTGTGCAGAGATTGGTACCAGCAGCAACACCAGCAACAGCGGCAGCGCCCGAGTGGCCCTGCCATGCCGGCCCTTTCGACCAGCGTTCATTGTTGCGTCCCCGCTCCCTGGATGGTCTTCCCATGGTAGCCCCATGCCGTCAGGGCTGCATCCGCCGCAAGCAGGGCAGGCCTGAGGCTAACCCGGATATCACCGTACCGGGATGCCTGCAGGACAGGCCCTTTGTATACAGGGCCACTGACTTTGCCCGCCGGCTCCGCTAGCCTTGTCCTCCCATTATGGACAACACGGGCAAGGGGAGATCGACTGGTGTCCTATTACAACGGGAAGCGGGTTCTGATCACCGGCGCCGGCTCGGGCATCGGCGCGCTGATGGCCCGGGAGCTGGCCTCGCGGGGCGCGGAAGTGATCGTTACCGCCCGGCGGATCGAAGCGGCCCGGAAGGTCTCCCGGGAAATCCGCAAGCAGGGCGGCCGGGCCATACCCATGCTGCTGGATGTATCGGATCTCGACAGCATCCCCGCCTTTCGTGACAGACTGCACGACAAGGCAGGGCCCGTGGATATCCTGATCAACAACGCCGGTGTCGTCTTCGGCGGCGAGTTCGAGAAGGTGGGCCTCGCCGAGCATCTCAATACACTGCAGATCAACACCATGGGGCTGGTGGCCATGAGCCACGCCTTCATGGATGACCTGCTCCAGGCAACACGCGGGCACCTGGTCAACATCTGCAGTGCCAGCGCCTTCGTGGCGCTGCCCTACGGCAGCACCTACGCGGCGAGCAAGTGGGCGGTACTGGGCTTTTCCGAGTCACTGCGCCTGGAGATGAAGGAGCGCGGGGTGGACAATGTGGCCGTCACCACAGTCTGTCCCAGCTATATCGACACCGGAATGTTCGAGGGCGTGCGTAACCCCCTGTTTACACCCATGCTCTCCCCGCAGAAGGTGGTACGCTCCATCCTGCGCGCCACCAAACATGGCGAAGCCCTGGTGCAGGAGCCGATGATCGTGCGCAGCCTGGATCTGCTCAAGGGCGCGCTGCCGCGGCCCGTCTGGGACGAGGTCTCGCTGCGCACCGGCGTGGCGTCGTCCATGAAGAGCTGGAAGGGCAAGCACTGACGAACAGCGAGAATACTGAATCCCCGGACAAGGAGAAGACAGCGCAGTGAAACCGCTCAGCCCGCTTGATCAGGTGTTCCTGTATCTGGAGAAACGCCAGCAGCCCATGCATGTAGCCGGGCTGCAACTGTTCAGCTTTCCGGAAGAGGCCCGCGGCCCCAAGTACGTCAGCGAACTGGCCGCCTCCATCCGCGATTACTGCTCGCCGGTGCCGCCCTTCAACCAGCGCCTGGTGCGCCGGCTGGGCCAGTATTACTGGGCGGAGGACGACCACTTCGACATCGAGCACCACTTCCGCCACGAGGCCCTGCCCAAGCCGGGGCGCATCCGGGAGTTGCTGGCCAGGGTTTCCGCCGAGCATTCCAATCTGCTCGACCGCGCCCGGCCGCTCTGGGAGGCCCACCTGATCGAGGGCATCCGCGGCCGGCGCTTCGCGCTCTACACCAAGGTGCACCACTCCATGGTCGACGGCGTGGCGGCCATGCGCATGGGCATGCGCGCCCTGTCTCCGGACCCGAACGAGCATGACCTGCCCCCGGTCTGGGCCTACCAGCCCAAGCGACGCAAGGGCGTGAGGCTGACGAGTCCCGTGGACGCGGTCAGCGGCCTGGCGAGACTGACCTCGGGCATGAGCCGGCAGGTGGCCACCATCCCCGCCATGGCCCGCGAGGTCTACCACATCACCCAGAAGGCCCGGCATGACCCGGACTATGTGTCCATCTTTCAGGCGCCGGACACCCTCATCAACCAGCCGATCACCGGCTCCCGGCGCTTCGCGGCCCAGTCCTATTCGATCACCCGCATGAAGGCCATCGCCGCCAGGGCCGGCTGCACCCTCAACGACGTGGTCCTGGCCATGTGCGGCAGTGCCCTGCGCGACTACCTGATCAGCCAGCACGCCCTGCCCGACCAGCCGCTGATCGCCATGGTGCCCATGAACATCCGCGGCGAGGACGGCCCCGAGGACGGCAACCAGGTGGCCGCCATCCTGGCCAATCTGGGCACCCATATCGCCGATCCGGGCAACCGTCTGGAGGTCATCTGCGCCTCCATCAACGAGGCCAAGACCCGTTTCCGGCAGATGACCCCGGAAGAGACGCTGAATTTCACCGCCCTGACCATGGCCCCGACGGGGCTGAACCTGCTCACGGGGCTGGCGCCGCGATTCCGCGCCTTCAACGTGATCATCTCCAACGTGCCAGGCCCCAAGGAGCCCCTGTACTGGAACGGCGCCCGCCTGGAGGGCATGTATCCCGTGTCCATCGCCCTGGACCAGATCGCGCTGAATATCACCGTGACCAGCTACTGCGACCAGATGGAATTCGGCCTGATCGGCTGCCGCCGGACCCTGCCGTCCATGCAGCGCCTGCTGGATTACCTGGAAAACGGCATCCACGAGCTGGAAGTGGCCACCGGGATAAAATAATGCTTGAACCCGGGGCGGGAAGGGAGTACCGTCGATGTGTGCTGCGGTTAACGCGGCAGAGGTTTAGGTCGATCCCCTCCCGGAGCAGTCTTCCGAATACCCCTACCCGAACTGCACACATCCAGGTAATCAACATTTTTTGAGGAAACAGATTCATGGCATCAGGAACAGTTAAGTGGTTCAACGAAGCAAAAGGCTTTGGTTTTATCACTCAGGACGACGGCGGCTCGGACGTATTCGTACACTTCAGCGCGATCAATGGCTCGGGTTTCAGGACACTTGCTGAAGGTCAGAAAGTGAACTATGACATCCAGCAGGGCCCGAAAGGACCCCAGGCGGCCAACGTAGCGGCTGAATAAGCTACTACGGC
>SLJS01000323.1 GCA_007135015.1 Alcanivorax sp.
ACCGCCGCCGGAGCGAGCCGAGCTCTGCGAGGCTCCGGGCCGCGCAAGCGGTATGGAGGGGGAGGCCGCCGCAGGCGGCCTTGCGCGGCTTCGCCGCGCCCCCACCCCGGCCCTCCCCTTCACAGGGGAGGGAGCCCATTAACCAATCCGCTCTGCCAGCGACGGGCTTTTGCGACAGCCTCACGCGGGGAGAGGGGCATTTACGACACCTTCCCTTGCGGGCAAAGCGGTATTCCGTATCCGCCGATGCGTGAACCCGGGAAAGCATGCCTGCTCGACTGACCACCGACGACCGACCGCCGACCACTGCGCCCCGAAGGGGCGCCCCTTAACGCCGGTAGGGATTACGGCGGGGCTTGCGCGGGGGGCGGCTTCCCGGGTCCGGGCGCTGACCGCGTCCGCTGCGCATGCGCCCGCGGCCGTAGAGGCCGGTGTAGCGCCGGCCCTTCAGGCCCACCCGCTCGACCAGTTCCCGGGTCTGCTCCGCGGGCAGGTCCATCCAGCGGCCCTCGCGCAACTGGGGCGGCAGCGAGATATCGCCGAAACGCACCCGCATCAGGCGCGAGACATCCAGCCCCTGGGCCTCGAACATGCGGCGCACTTCCCGGTAACGGCCTCCGATCAGGGTGACCTTGTACCAATGATTGTGGGCGTCCTCGCTGCCGCCGGCATCCTCGATGTTGAGGAACTTCGACACGCCGTCATCAAGCTCCACGCCTTCGAGCATGGCCCTGCGTTGCTCATCGCTGAGCGTGCCGCGGACGCGCACCGCGTATTCCCGCTCGAATTCGAGGGAAGGATGCATCAGACCGTGTGCCAGTTCCCCGTCGGTGGTGAAAAGAAGCAGCCCGGAGGTGGTCAGATCCAGCCTGCCGACCTGCACCCAGCGCCCCTCTTTCAGTCGTGGCAGGTGGTCGAAGACCGTGGGGCGCCCCTGGGGGTCGCTGCGCGAGGACACCTCGCCTACGGGCTTGTGATACAGGATCACACGGGGCGGGATCTTGTCCGGGTCGGTCCCGCGAACCGGCTTGCCGTCCACCAGGATCCGGTCATCCGTTTCCACCCGGTCGCCCAGCGTGGCCACCTGGCCGTTGACGGAAACCCGGCCCGCCTCGATCCAGGCCTCCAGTTCCCTGCGTGAACCAAGACCGCTGCGGGCCAGAACCTTCTGCAGTTTTTCACTCATCGCGTGTGGATGCTCCGGAAGTTGCTTCGTCCTGCTCCGGTTCCTTCCGGTCATCGTCGTCGGCCTGCTCCGCGGCCGGTTTTTCGCGGAACCGGGACTCGAAGTCCGCCAGTACCGCGTCCACTTCTTCCATGTCCATCAGGGTGCTTTCGTCCACCTCTGGCTCGTCCTCGGCGGCGGAAACAAAGGAAACCAGGTTGTCCTCCGCTTCCCGGTCCTCCGCCGAATCCTGTTCATCACTTTCCTCGCCGCCGACCCCGGCGCCTTCGCCGTCGCGGGCCGCTTCGGCATCACCGGCATCGTCCTCAAGCTGGAGTTCCTCGTTGATACGGTCGAGATCCCGGATCTCGGACAGGGGCGGGAGATCTTCCAGGCTCTTGAGATCGAAGTAATCGAGAAACTGCCGGGTGGTGGCGTACATGGCGGGCCGCCCGGGCACATCGCGGTGGCCCACCACCCGCACCCAGTTGCGCTCCTGAAGGGTGCGAATGATCTGGGTGCTCACGGTGACCCCGCGCACTTCCTCGATCTCGCCCCGGGTGATCGGCTGGCGATAGGCAACCAGCGCCAGGGTTTCCATCACCGCCCGGCTGTAGCGCGGCGGCTTTTCCTGCCACAGGCGGCTTACCCAGGGCCCCATGTCCCGGCGCACCTGAAAGCGAAAGCCGGAGGCAACCTCGCGCAGCTCCACACCACGGCCCTCGTAGTCCTGCTGCAGCGACTCCAGTGCCTTCGACAGGCTCACCCGGTCCGGGCGATCCCCTTCATCAAAAAGCATCAGCAACGCATCCCGGTCCAGGGGACCGTCCGCCGCCAGGATGGCCGCCTCCACAATCTGCTTGATCTGTTCGGTTTCCATTGTCCTCACTCGGTCGGGGACTCGTCGGCGGCGCTCACCACAACCACATCCTCCACGAGTTCGGTGGGCGAGTGCTCATCCTCGTGTACCAGGCTCGCCGCCTTCACGTGAATCGGCGCCATGGGTTCGTTCTGTACCAGCTCGATCAGCGATTCCTTGGCCAGTTCCAGGATGGCGATAAAGGTCACCACCACCCCGGCGCGGCCCTCGTCCGCCGGGAACAGGTTCACGAAGGGCGTGAAATCCCGGCCGCGCAGCCGGTCGAGCACATTGGTCATGCGCTCGCGGGTGGAAAGCCGCTCGCGGGTGACATGATGACTCTCGAACATGTCGGCCCGCTTGAGCACGTCCTTGAGCGCCAGCAGCAGCTCGCGCATTTCCACGTCCGGCTCCGGCTTCTCGCGCACATAATCCGGCCGCTGTGCCGCAGCCGGAAAGAGATCGCGCTCCATGCGCGGCAGCTCGTCGATCTCTTCGGCGGCCTTCTTGAAACGCTCGTATTCCTGCAGCCGCCGGATCAGCTCCGCACGCGGGTCCTCTTCCTCTTCTTCCTCGTCCTGCTTGGGACGGGGCAGCAGCGTACGGGACTTGATCTCGCCGAGCATGGCGGCCATCACCAGATACTCGGCGGCCAGCTCCAGATTCAGCGCCTTCATCAGTTCCACGTATTCCATGTACTGCTGGGTGATCCGCGCCACCGGAATATCGAGGATGTCCAGGTTCTGGCGCTTGATCAGATACAGCAGCAAATCCAGAGGCCCCTCGAAGGCCTCCAGGAATACCTCCAGCGCGTCCGGCGGAATATAGAGGTCGTCGGGCAGCTTGGTAATGGCCTTGCCGTAGACCAGGCCGAAGGGCATTTCCTCCTGGCGTACCCGGCCCGCCTGCTCCTGCCCGGCCTCAGGCGCTTCAGTGCCTTCCGTGTCCTGTGATGCCTGCTGCTGCATTCTTGTGCTCCCGGCCGTATCCGGCGTTGTTCAATCCGGCATTGCTCAATCCGGCATTGCTCAGCGATATGCCAGTCCCATGACCCGGCGCACGTCCTCCAGGGTATCCCGCGCTTCCTCCCGGGCCTCGTCACAGCCTTCCCGGACAATACTGCGCACCAGGTCCGGATTGCGCAGGTGGTCCTTCGCCCGCTGACGAATGGGCTCCAGCTCCGCCTGCACCGGCTCGATGACCTTCTTCTTGCAGTCGATGCAGCCGATCCCGGCCGAGGTGCAACCCTCCCGGACCCACTGCTGCGTGGACTCGTCGGAGTATACCTTGTGAAAGGACCAGACCGGGCATTTTTCCGGATCACCGGGATCCTCCCGGCGCACCCGGGCGGGATCCGTGGGCATGCGGCGGATCTTCTGGTCCACGTCATCCGGCTCCTCGCGCAGGCTGATGGTGTTGCCGTAGGACTTGGACATTTTCTGACCATCCAGCCCCGGCATCCGGGATGCCGGGGTCAGCAGCGGCTGGGGCTCGGGAAGAATCACCTTGCCACCGCCTTCCAGATCCCCCATCAGCCGCTCGCGGTCGCCCAGAGTGATGTTCTGCTGGTCGTTGACCAATGCCCGGGCGGTTTCCAGGGCCTGCTCATCGCCCTGCTCCTGATAGCGGCGACGGTTGTCCCGGTAGACCTTGGCCTGTTTCTTGCCCATCTTGCGGATCG
>SLJS01000050.1 GCA_007135015.1 Alcanivorax sp.
ATCGATTACAATCGAGTCCGCCGACACAGCGCCAACGGATATCTCAGCCCGGAAGCGTTTGAGGCACAACAGGTCGCTTAATCAAGTGTCCGTTGTTGTTGGGGAGGATCAAAGCCCTTCGTTGGCAGGACGAGCCGATAAACGGACTCCCTCCCCTGAGAAGGGGAGGGTCGGGGTGGGGGCGCGGCGAAGCCGCGCAAGGCGGGTGATACGCCGCTGGCCGCCTGACGGCGACCTCCCCCTCCATACCTCCCCCTTCGCAGGGGGAGGCTCTACATCGCGAGCGACGAAGTAGTCAGCAAGGTTTTTACGACACCCTCACGAGGGGAGAGGGGCTTTTACGACACTCCCTTCCCGACGGCAGGAATGACAGGACATCCGGTGACGTTAGCGCTGGTACCGTTCCTTCCAGTCGGAATAGGTCATGCCATAGATGCGCTCGCGGGCCTGCTCGTAATCCATTTCGACACCTCGTGCTTCCGCCTCGGCCCGATACCACTTCGCCAGGCAGTTCCGGCAGAAGCCCGCCAGCTCCATCAGGTCGATATTCTGGACGTCCTTGCGCTCATCCAGGTGCTGCAGCAGACGTCGAAAGGCCGCGGCTTCGATTTCGGTTTCGGACATGGAAGGGCTCCATTGGTGGTCGGTGGTGGAGGGGAAGTTACAAGGGGCAAGGGGCAAGGGGCAAGACAATCCATAAAAAAGGCCCGCCGGAGCGGGCCTTTTTTATGGTGCTGAGCGAACCAGGGACTATTCGAACTTTTCGCCCTTTTCCGCCTTGTCCACCAGGCTTTGCGGCGGTTCGAATCGCTCGCCGTACACCTTGGCAAGCTCCCGGGCGCGTTCCACGAAACCCTTCAGCCCGCCTTCGTACTGGTTCATGTACTGCACCACACCACCGCTCCAGGCGGGAAAGCCGATGCCGAAGATGGAGCCGATGTTGGCGTCCGCCACCGACTCGATCACGCCCTCGTCAAAGCAGCGCACCGTGTCCATGGACTGCGGGAACATCATGCGCTCCTTCATGTCCTCGAGAGGCATGCTCTTGTCACCGCCAAAGGCTTCCTTGAGGCCGGACCACAGCTTCTTCTTGCCGTTTTCCGGATAATCGTAGAAGCCCTTGCCCTGGGCCTTTCCTTCCCGGCCGTACTCGTCGATCATCCGGTCGACCACGGCTTCGGACGGATGCGGCACCCATTCCTTGCCTTCGGCTTCCCATGCCGCCTTGGTCTCCTCGCGGAGCTTGCGCGGCAGGGTGAGCGTCAGCTCGTCCATGATTGCCAGCGGACCCACCGGATAACCAGCCTGGGCAGCCGCCTGCTCGATGGACGCGGCGGGAATACCCTCGCCAAGCATGGCAAGCCCTTCATTGATGAAGTGACCGATCACGCGGGTGGTGAAGAACCCGCGGGCGTCATTGACCACGATGGGAGTCTTCTTGATCTGCTGGACGTAATCGTAGGTCTTCGCCAGCGTTTCGGGGCTGGTCTTCTCGCCGGAGATGATCTCCACCAGCGGCATCTTGTCCACCGGGCTGAAGAAGTGGATGCCAATAAAGTTTTCCTGCTTCTTCACGCCCTCGGCCAGGCCGGTAATGGGCAGGGAAGACGTATTGGAGCCAAGCACGGCATCCGGCTGGACAACGTCCTCGATTTCCTGGAAGACCTTGTGCTTGAGATCAGTGGACTCGAAAACCGCCTCGATCACGAAGTCGCAGTTATCCAGATCGCCCGCTTCTGCTGTGGGCTTGATGCGGTCAAGGATCGCTTCCTTCTTCTCCTTGCTCATCTTGCCCCGGGAAACTTCCTTGTCGAGCAGCTTGACGGAATAGTCCTTGCCCTTCTCCGCGTTCTCCACGGAGATGTCCTTGAGCACCACTTCCATGCCGTTGCGCGCGGAAACATAGGCAATGCCGGCGCCCATCATGCCGGCGCCAAGCACGCCCACTTTCTTCGCCTGATACTGCTCCACGCCCTTCGGCCGACTCTCGCCGGAGTTGATCGCCTGCAGGTTGAAGAAGAACGCGGTGATCATGTTCTTCGCCACCTGGCCGATGGCCAGCTGGGTGAAGTAACGCCCTTCGATCTCGAGCGCGTTGTCGAAATCCACCTGGGCGCCTTCCACGGCGGCGGACATGATGGCAATGGGGGACTCGTAGGGCGCGCCCTTGGTCTGCTTGCGCAGGTTCGCGGGAAACGCGGGCAGGTTCTGGGCAAACGAAGGCGTGCTGGGCGTGCCACCGGGGATCTTGTAGCCCTTCTCGTCCCAGGGCTGCTTCGCCTTGGGGTTCGCCTTGATCCACTCGCGAGCCTGCGCCATCATCTGGTCGCGATCCTCGACCAGCTCGTCAATCAGGCCCGTCTTCTTCGCCTTGTCCGCCTTCATGCGCTGGCCCTGCATGAGCACGTTCATCAGGCCGTCCTGGATGCCGATCATGCGCACCACGCGGGTAACACCACCACCTCCGGGAAGCAGGCCCAGGCTTACTTCGGGCAGGCCGAACTGGCTCTTGCCGTCATCAATGGCAATACGGTGGTGGCAGGCCAGGGCGATCTCCAGGCCACCGCCGAGCGCCGTGCCGTTCATCGCCGCGACAACGGGCTTGCCCAGGGTTTCCAGGATACGCAGCTGGCGCTTGATCTCGGCCACGCCGTCCTTGAATTCCTGTGCATTGTCCTTGTTGGCGCGCAGCAGGTCGTTGAGGTCACCGCCGGCAAAGAAGGTGCTCTTGGCCGAGGTAATGATCACGCCGGCGATGTCGTCGGCTTCCTTCTCCAGGCGCTCCACGGTCGCCGCCATGGAACGGGCATAGAGCTCGTTCATGGTGTTGGCGGACTGGTTCGGATCGTCCAGCGTCAGCGTTACGATATTTTCCGCGTCTTTTTCCCAGCGGATGGCAGTCTGTTCAGTCATAGCGTTCTCTCCGAATCCTGTGGCGCCGTTTAGAGGCGTTCAACGATGGTGGCGATACCCTGACCACCGCCCACGCAGAGGGTGCAAAGGCCGTATTTCTGGTTGCGGCGCTCAAGCTCGTCGAGCACGGTTCCCAGAATCATGGCGCCGGTGGCACCCAGCGGATGGCCCATGGCAATGGCGCCTCCGTTCACGTTGACCTTCTCGTGGGGAATCTCCATGTCCTTCATGTAGCGCAGGGCCACGGAAGCAAACGCCTCGTTGATCTCGAACAGATCAATCTGATCGACGGTCATGCCCGCCTTCTTCAGCGCCTTGCGGCTTGCCGGCGCGGGGCCGGTGAGCATGACGGTGGGCTCACCGCCGCTGACCGCGGTGGCGACGATGCGCCCGCGGGGGGTCATGTTCATGTCCTTGCCCGCCTGCTCGTTGCCGATCAGCGTCAGCGAGGCGCCATCGACGATGCCGGAGGAGTTGCCCGGCGTATGAACATGCTGGATCTCTTCCAGCCAGTGATACTTCTGCAGGGCCACGGCATCGAAGCCACCCATCTGGCCCATCATTTCGAAGGAGGGGTTGAGCCCGCCGAGGCCTTCGACAGTGGTATCGGCACGCACATGCTCGTCCCGGTCCAGGATCAGCAGGCCGTTCTGGTCGCGCACGGGCACCACGGATTTCTCGAATTTGCCTTCTTCCCAGGCGGCGGCCGCCCGGCGCTGGCTTTCGGCAGCGAAGGTGTCCACATCCTCACGGGAAAACTCCTCGAGCGTGGCGATCAGGTCCGCGCCGATGCCCTGGGGCACAAAGCCCGTCTTGTAGTTGGTCTCCGGGTCCATGGCCCATGCGGCGCCATCGGAGCCCATGGGAATGCGGCTCATGGTTTCCACGCCGCCAGCGAGAATCATGTCATCCCAGCCGGAACGCACCTTCTGGGCAGCGGTATTGACCGCTTCCAGACCGGAAGCGCAGAACCGGTTGAGCTGATAGCCGGCCACGGTATCAGGCAGTCCGGCCGCGAGGGCCACCGTCTTGGCAATGCAGCCGCCCTGGTCGCCGATGGGGGTGACGCACCCGAGCAGGATATCGTCGAGGCGGTCTTCATCCAGGTTCGGGAAGCGGCGGCGTATTTCGTCCACCAGTCCCACTGCCAGGGAAATCGGCTTCACCGTGTGCAGGGAGCCGTCCTTCTTGCCCCGGCCACGGGGGGTACGAATTGCATCGTAGATGTAGGCTTCGGTCATGGAGAGGTTCCTCTCGCCTTTGAAAGCGTGTGAATGGCTGGTCATCTTCCGGGCACAGCCGCCCGCAGGGGTTGCTAGCCTGCCCGAGGCGCCACTGGCACACAATGACAGGAGTGCTCAAAGCGATTGAGCGAATCGGTAAGGGCCACCCGGGCGCATTCTGGCCCGGCAGCACAGTTGACCCCCCTGTCCCGAATGGCTAGCTTGCATCCTCCATACCGGCTGGAGTCTGCCCGATGAAACTTATGGATCTGTCCTCCTCGCTGCTGGCCACCTTCAGTGAACAGGGCCGCGGCATCCAGGCAAGCGCGGCGGGCGCGAGGCCAGCGGAGCCTCTGGAACTCTACGACATGGAAGCATGCCCCTTCTGCAGGGTGGTCCGCGAGGCGCTGACCGACCTGGACCTGGACGCCATGATCTACCCCTGCCCGAAGGGCGGGCTGCGCTTCCGCCCCCTGGTGGAGAAGCTCGGCGGCGTCCAGCAGTTTCCCTTCCTGATGGACCCCAACACGGACGAGGCCTTCTTTGAGTCCGCGGACATCGTCGAGTACCTGTACGAACAGTATGGCAACCGGCCCGCCCCCCGGGAGCTGCTGATCAGACTGGTACAGACGCCGGCTTCGTTCGGTGCCTCCGCGCTGCGCATGGGCCGCGGCCTTCGCGCCCGGCGGAGTAACCCGCCGTCGCGTCCGCTGGAGCTGTACAGTTTCGAGGCAAGCCCGTTTGCCCGGCCGGTACGGGAGCTGCTTTGCGAGCTGGAGATCCCCTGGCTGGTCCGCCAGACCGGGCGAACCCATGTGCTGGACTGGGTACTACCGCCCATCCGCGAGCGCATCGCCCCGGATTATCAGCCCCTGCAGCGCAACCGTGCCAGCCTGCTGGAACGTACCGGCCGGGTCGCGGTGCCGTATCTGGTGGATCCGAATACCGGCACCGAACTGTACGAGTCTGACGCCATCATGGAATACCTGCGCGCAGAGTACGCCGCCTGACGGACGCGGACCCGGGAGAAAAACCCATGGCAGCACATTCCTTTTTCCGCACAACCGCACGCCTGAGTGATTACCTGTCCACGAGCTTCCTGGGCGGTCCCAGGGTGCTCAAGTTTGCATGGGTGGTGAACTTCCAGAAGGGCGCCACCCTGTTCTGGGTGCTCCTGCTGATGTGGGCCTATCAGAACTTCTCGGTACAGGCCTGGGTCTATCTGGCACTGCACGGCACCTATGGTATCTGCTGGCTGATGAAGGATGCCGTGTTCCCGGACCCGAACTGGCAACGCCGGGTCACCTTCGGGGGCGCACTGATAGCGATCGTTTTCGTGCTCGGGCCCTACTGGCTGTTTCCCTGGGTGCTGATTTCCGGCGTGCCCGCCGCCCAGGGATACCAGGGAGCGGACATTCCCTGGCTGGCGGTGGCCATTGCCGTTCATACGGTGGGCCTGGCCATCATGCTCACCGCGGATGCACAGAAGTTCTTCACCCTTCGCCACCGGCGCGGACTGATCACCGACGGCATGTTCCGTTATATCCGTCATCCCAATTATCTCGGCGAGATGATGATCTACGGCGCCTACGCCATCGTGGTCTGGCACTGGCTACCCTGGGCAATCCTCGCAGCGATCTGGCTTGTGGTGTTTACCACCAACATGAAAATGAAGGAAGCCTCCATGGAGCGTTACCCGGAATGGGCGGACTACCATGCCCGCACCGGAATGCTGCTGCCACGCCTCCGCCGCAGCGGGTAGCGCCCCCGCACAGGGGGTGCCGCAAAAGGGTTTGATGGCACCTTTGGGAGAGGGCCCTGGGCACCAAATGCCATGTACTTCGCGCCGCGGATGGTCGTCGTCAGGCGTGCTCGCGACTGAAGCCCTAGCAGGGACTACGGCCGACCGGGCATGTGCGTCTGACGGCGGCCAGACCAGGCGAAGTGCATGAGCAAGCGTAACCTTCAACAGCATGAGCCTCGCGCAGAGATCGCAAAGTACACCAGGGGAAGCTACCGCCCCGGGCCCCGGAGGCCCCCCTGCCTCTTTGTGCACTTGGCGCCCTTGGCGCGATGCATCAGGGTTTTTATTTCTCGCGCAAAGATCGCCAAGTGCGCCAAGGGAGGGAGGGGTGGCCCCACGGCGGGCGGACCAGGCGACGTGCATACGCAAGCGTAGCCGTAGAAATTCCTCACCTTCCCTGAACCTTGTTGAGTGCGCTTATGGCGCGCTCTGCGACAAGTTCTGGCTTGAGTTGGTGAAAGATCCAGGTAGACCGCGTAGGCCTCCTGCCGCTCCGGAAGGTTCGCGGTGCAAGCCCCGCTCCCACAAACAGAAGGTTTCCGATCCGACAAGGATCCTTTTGTGAAACCCTCACAGGGACGAGTCGTCGTGCGAGGAATCGTATTCCAGTTCGTCGGCTTCATCCCAGTTTTCAACCTGCTCCGAGTGGTGCTCCGCGAACTCCTCGTTGCGGGGATCCAGCTCGGTGAGCACGGCCGTGGACATGGCGGTGACGGGCACATAATTGCCCTGCTCATCCAGTGCGACCTCGTCCATGGTGCGGAATATGTAATGGACCATCAGGCCCGCGCCGAGCAGCACCAGGCTGATGAACATGAACAGCGCCGGCGCGCCGAGCCATTGCATCATGAATGAGGCGGCCAGCGGCCCGGTGATCGCCCCCACACCGTAGGTGCGCAACAGCTCCGCACAGGCGGCCATCAACTGGTCACTGCGCAACTGATCATTGGTCAGTGCCACCGCCACGGGATAGAGGACCGAGCCCAGGGAGAAGAATGCGGCACTGAAAACGAACATGGCCAGGGTCGAATAGCCGCCGAGTACCGCGGCGCCACCCGCGGCAAGGCTGCCCGCGACAAGCAGCCCCGTAAGCACCGGAAGCCTGCCGATGCGGTCGGACAGCCACCCGGCCGGCCACTGCAGCACTATGGCGGCCAGCACGGACAGGGCCATGTAGAGTGCCAACAGTTCCATGTCCAGCCCCTGACGCAGCGCGTACAGCGGCGCCAGGGCGAGGAACGCGCCCAGGGTCATTCCCGCCACGAGCGAGCCCGTAACCCCCGAGGGCGCCTTGCGCAGAAGATAGAGCAGCTTCAGATGCCCCGCCTCCGTCGGCGCAGTGGGTACCATGCTGCGCGTAAGCGCCAGCGGCACCAGCGAAAGCACCATCAGCATCGCCACGAAACTGAACAGCACCATGCCCCCGGGGTCGCCGAAGCCCACGAGCA
Source organism: Alcanivorax sp. (assembly GCA_007135015.1). Lineage (GTDB taxonomy): Bacteria > Pseudomonadota > Gammaproteobacteria > Pseudomonadales > Alcanivoracaceae > SLJS01. The sequence continues at coordinate 7,389 of SLJS01000050.1, forward strand.
GCTGGCCCGCCGAGGCCGCCAGATAGAACACGATGGTGTAGATGCCCAGCAGCTTCCCGCGCGAGGCATTGGTGGCACGGTCATTGATCCAGCTCTCGGTAACGGTCATCAGCCCGGCAAGGCAGAAGCCCACCAGCAGGCGCAGCGTGATCCAGACCTCCATGCTGATCATCAACGGGTGCCAGAGGACACCGGCACAGGCAATGGCGGCGAAGGCACAGAAGGCTCGGATATGACCCACCGCCCGGATGATCCCCGGGCTCCACATGGCCCCGAACACAAAGCCCAGCGAATAGGTGGCCATGATGATACCGATGGATCCCTCGCTGAATCCCTCGATGTCCAGGCGCAACGTCACCAGGGTGCCCAGAAGCGCCGAGCCGGTAATCAGCAGCGAGAGGCTGATGAATAGCGCGGCAATGGAAAGGGCGAAGGCGATCATGACAGGGCGTCCCGTGGCAGGCCGAATATTCTTTATGTCGGGTTGGAGGGTAGCAGCCGGGACGCCAGAGACAAGAACGGACCCGGCTTCCGGAACGGCCCCCGCGGCGGCTTGCTACCTCAGTAGGACGTCTCTTGCTTGTCCTTGTTGTCGCTGGCACCCGTATTGGCACCGGGATGACCCGCCCGCTCCAGCGCCTCCTGGACTTCCGGGGGCATGTAGGTCTCATCGTGCTTGGCCAGCACCTCGCTGGCCTCGAAATAGTCCTCGCGCACCAGGGTCCCGTTGGCCACAATCCCCTGCCCCTCGCGGAACAGATCCGGCAGGATGCCCTGATAGAAGACCGTGAAGGTGCCCTTGCCGTCGGTGATGTCGAACTGCACTTTCAGGCTCTCCGGATCCCGGGAGACGGAGCCTTCGGCCACCAGCCCGCCCACGCGCATGCGCTGGCCCACCGGCGCCTCCCCGGCCGCGACCTCCTGGGGCGTGTAGAAGAGATTGATGTTGGCGGACAGTGCATAGAGGATCAGTGCCACCGCCACGGAAACCCCGCCCAGGGCGCCCAGAACAATCAGTAACCGCTTCTTTCGTACCGGGTTCATCTCTTCTCCCGCAGGCTCTCGTCAGCCACCCATTGCGCCAGCCGCGCCCGCACATTCCTGTGCGCCCGCGCCGCCAGCCACAGATTTGACACCACAAGCACCAGGCTGATTCCGTAGGCACTCCAGACCCAGGGGGCGTGGCTACCCATCTGCAGAAACTCGCCCAATGAATCAAAATACATCAGCCAGTCACCTCCTCGCGGACCCAGTTGCTGCGCCGCTCGCGCCAGAGAATCTCGGTACGCGCGCGAATCAGCACTGTCACCGCGAACAGCAGATAGATGCTGAACATGCAGATCAGAAGCGGCGCAAGCATCTCCGCGGGCATGGCGGTTTCATCGGTGATCCGTATGGTTCGCGGCTGGTGGAGACTGTGCCACCAGTATACCGAATAGCGCACGATGACCACATTGATTACACCCACCACCGCCAGCAGCGCCGCCGCCCGGCCGGCCTGGCGGGGATCGCGGATGGCGTTCTGCAGGGCGATGATGCCCAGATACAAGAACAGCAGGATCAGCATGGAGGTCAGCCGTGCGTCCCAGACCCAGTAGGTACCCCAGGTGGGCTTGCCCCAGATCGAGCCGGTGATCAGGGCAACGGCGGTGAGCACCGCCCCGAAGGGAGCGATCGCCTTGATCGCCACTTCCGCCATCTTCATCCGCCAGACCAGCCCCACCAGCCCGGCCACACCCATGGCCAGGTAACCCATCAGCGCCCCGCTGGCGGCCGGCACATGCAGGAAAATGATCCGGTAGCTGTTGCCCTGCTGGTAGTCCGGCGGCGCGAACGCCAGCCCCCAGACCAGCCCCACCGCCAGGCCGGCCACCGCCAGCAGCGTCACCCAGGGCAGCCACAGTCCGCTGATGCGGTAGAAATGACGCGGCGAGCCCAGCAGGTGATACCAGTGTTTCAGCGTCTGCCACATGCAGTGTTCTCCATCATTCCAGGCACCAGAACTAGTCTCCGCTGGATATTCTCAGGCCCAGCCCGATAGCCAGCGGACCCAGGCTCACGGCCAGCGCCAGCATGGCGCCCAGCACGGCCAGCACCCCGTCGACAGGCAGCCCCTCCAGGTCATAGGCCACACTGCCCGCGCCAAACACCAGCACCGGCACATACAGGGGCAGCACGAGCAGGGCCAGCAGGATGCCTCCACGGCCCACTCCCACGGTGAGCGAGGCGGCGATGGCGCCCACGATGATGAGCGTGGGCGTGCCCAGCAACAGGCTCCAGACCAGCGTATCCAGCGCGGCGACCGGAAGATGCAGCATGTAGCCCAGCACCGGCGCCATCAACACCAGTGGCAGGCCCGTCAGCAACCAGTGGGCCAGCACCCGGGCCAGCACCGGCAGGAACAGGTCCGAGGGACTGACCAGCAGCTGCTCCAGTGCTCCGGATTCCTCGTCCCGCCGGAAGATACCGTCCAGTGAGACCATCACCGCCAGCAACGCCGCTACCCAGACCACGCCGGGCGCCAGAAGTTGCAGGGTTTCCGGCTCCGGCGACAGGGACAGCGGGAAGAGACTGACCACCAGCACAAAGAAAAACAACGGATTGACGATATCGCCCGGTGCGCGCATGCCAAGCATGAGCTCGCGCTTGAGCGTTGCCTGAAAGGCCGAACTCACCCGACCACCTCCGCAATGCCCTCTCCCAGCCGCAGATGGCTCACGTCCCCTGCCAGCCGGTGGTGGGAGGTATAGAGCACCAGCCCGCCCTGCCGGGCGTGCTGGTGGAGTTTCTGTTCCACCTGATTGACTCCCGAAGCGTCGATGGCGGTAAAGGGCTCATCCAGAATCCAGACCTTCTTCCCCTCCAGCCACAGGCGCGCCAGCGCCACCCGGCGCTTCTGGCCCGCCGACAGATGCGCCAGCGGCACCTGTTCACGGCCTTCCAGTCCCACGGTGCGCAGCAGCGTCCGCCAGTCGGGAGCGGGCTGGCCATGGAGCGCGCAGAGCCATGCCAGATTCTCCGTGGCGCTGAGCTCATCACGCAGGCCCGGGGTATGGCCAATGAAAAGAATGTCCTGTCGCGGCTGCTCCGGGGTCAGCCGCCAGTCCACCCGGCCCTCGAACCAGCCATGCAGCCCTGCCAGAATTCGCAATAATGTGGTCTTGCCGGCACCATTGGGACCACTGATCTGCCAGATTTCACCAGCTCGTGCCTGCATGCACAGCCCGGTGAACAGTTCGCGGTCACCGCGCTCACAGTGCAGATCGTGTATTTCCAGCAGGGGTTGTTCCGACACGGCAGGCTCCTTCCGGCGGCGGAGTATAGCATGACAGTAACGGGGGCTCATTTTCCTGACCTCGATCAGGACAGGATACTGGCCTGACCAGCGGAGGCGCACGGCAATGATTGTGGAACATCATGTGTATTTTTCGGTTTTCGGCTTCGAGGAAGACCCGGAGGAGGTCACCCGGGTCGCCGGGGTGGAGCCGGACGAGGTCTGGCGCCGGGGAGAAACCTACAGCGAGGCCATTCCCGAGGCACGGCGCCGCGACAACTGTTGGATCCTCACCAGCGGCCTGGATCAGTACGCCAGCCACCGGGATCACTTCGAGAAACTGCTGATCCGGCTCGAAGACCTGGGCGACCGGTTGCCGGCCCTGCTGGAGCATTACCGGTGCGGAGTCGGTGTCTCGCGCTACTATTTCATGGATGACCCGGGCTTTTACCTGCCGGCCCGACTGCTGGAACGCTACCGCGAACTCGGTATACCGCTTACCTTTGACCAACTGGCACTGGATGCCGGGGAGAACGCCAATGGGCACTGAAATCGAGCGCAAGTTTCTGGTACGGGATCCATCCATTGTGGAGGGCCGTTCCGGCACCCGGATCCGCCAGGGCTATCTCAGCCATGACAAGAACGCGGTGGTGCGGGTGCGCATCCGCGACGAGGAGGCCTTTCTGACCGTCAAGGGTATTACCCGCGGCATACGTCGCAGTGAATTCGAGTACCCGATTCCCGTGGATGATGCCCGGCAACTGTTGCAGCTCTGCCCGGAGGGTCATATCGACAAGACCCGCCACGAGGTTCCCCACGGCGACCACACCTGGGAGGTGGATGTATTCCACGGGGACAACGAGGGGCTGATCCTGGCGGAGGTGGAGCTCGACGACGAAAACACCGAACCCGCCCTCCCGGAGTGGCTGGGCGAGGAAGTCTCCGGCGACCCCCGGTACTTCAACAGTGAACTGAGCAGGAACCCCCGCCGGGGCTGACCCTCACTGGTTGTTGAGCACCATCAGTGAAGGATTGAATTTCCGGTCTCCGAGAAGCCTGAGATACTCGCCGGCGAACTCCGCCACCTCCGGCTCACCCTGCCTGCTCTGCCTGCGCAGATAATCGTTCACCGAGACCGGCCCGCCACCGAGGTCCAGCACGGGCTCCCGGGGATCGACGAGCATGTCGACCACCATGTACTCCAGGTTCTCGGCCTGCAGGCCCTGCACCATCAGCTCGATCAGCGTACTGCCATCACACCGCATGGACAGGATCTGGGCGCCCTGACCGTCGCGCAGCACACCGCCCTCGATCAGCGAATCCATCTGGCCGGGCAAGGCACTTTCCTGCCCCGCAGCCTTGCAGATCGCGTCGCGAACCGCCTCATGGGGTACGTCGGCCCGTGCCATCGGAATGGAAAGAAACAGCACCAGGGAAAGGATTGAAAGGCGAGACATGGCGGTTTTCTCCGGGCAATTTCTGGTACGGGCGTCTATTCTACGAATAAAGTAGCAGCCCGGCGAGAACTGGATCGTGAAATGGCGTAAAAGAAACCGGACGGGGATCACAGATCCGGGAATCATCCCGGGCCAATCCGCCCGGGCCGGTCATGCCCGTCCCATACGAATACCTGCTGGCGCCGGAGCCCCCCGACACCTAGAATGACCCCCGCGATCCCGCGGGACAGGAACTTCCGCCATGCGAAAGAGTATCGAATTGCTGGCCGTTCTGGGGCTGTGCACGGCCCTGCTGCAGGCCTGCACAATGCGCGAGACCGACCCGGCCAGCAGATTGCCCTGGCAGTTGCCTTCCGAGGAGGTCGTGCTCGAGAAACTCCCCGCACCCGCTGAACTGGGCGCCTTTCGCTACAAGGGCCAGATGGACAATCCCGAGGCCGAGGTCCGGGTGCTGCGTTACAACCACCGGGACGGAGATCACCGCCTGGACATAACCCTGTATCCCATGCCGCCCGGCTGGGACACCATGGAACCGCGGCGCGTGGTATCCGGACTCCATTCGGAAGTCCAGGGTTCCATGACCCAGCGCGCATTGCGCCGGGGCGCCGAAGAGTTCACCGTCCAGGAGCACGAATTTCACCCCGGCAAGAACAATCCCTATCCGGTGCTCAGCAGCCGCGTGAAGCAGGCCTTCGAAGGGAAAAGCCGCATTGCCTTCGTGGAGCTGAGTGCACGCAAGCCGATACTGATGCACGCCATCATGAGCGTCCCCGAAGACCAGGCCGAAGGCCTTGGCGGTGCCGTGCATGAAGCCCTGCTCGCCTACCTGGAAGCCATGATGGCCGCCGAGGCCGAACAGCCCGCCACCCGGGAAGACAGCGCCAACGAATAGGCGCCGACGGGACCCTTGCGGGCCGGCCCCGCGCAGGGCATGCTCTCGCAGCCATGCCTGAAACCGATTTCCAGCCCATCAGCACCGCGCGGCTCGACTGGAAGGCCGACACCCCGATTGCCCGGCACTTCGACGACCCGTACTTTTCGCTCGGCCAGGGCCCCGCGGAGACCCGGCATGTCTTCCTGGACGGCAACGGCCTGATCGAACGCCTTGCGCGGTTGCCCGACAAGGGCCGCCTCGCCATCGGCGAAACCGGATTCGGCACCGGACTCAACTTTCTGTGCACCGCCGAGGCCTTTCTGCGCCTGGCCCCGGACAACTGCCAGCTGGATTACCTTGCGGTGGAGAAGCATCCGCTTACCCTCCGGGACCTGGTCAGGGCCCAGCAGCCCTGGCCGGACCTCGCCGGGCTCTCGCGGGCCCTGCAACAGCGCTGGCCCGCGCCGGCACCAGGCTTTCACCGGATCACCCTGGCCAACGGCCGTATCCGCCTGACCCTGGCCCTGGGCGATGCCGAGACCATGCTCCGCCATTGCCGTAACCCCCGCCACGCCTGGTTCCTGGACGGCTTTGCACCCGCCAGGAATCCGGACATGTGGCATCCCGGCCTCTTCCGCGAACTGGCCCGGCTGTCCCTGCCGGGCACCACCGTCGCCACCTACACGGCCGCCGGCGCCGTGCGCCGCGGTCTC
>SLJS01000108.1 GCA_007135015.1 Alcanivorax sp.
TCACCAATGGCTGCTTCGATATCATTCACGCTGGCCATGTGGGCTATCTCGACTCGGCGCGGAAACTCGGCGACCGCCTGGTGGTGGCGGTCAACAGCGACGACTCCATCCGCCGCCTGAAAGGCCCGGGCCGGCCGGTCAATCCACTGGACCGCCGCATGGCGGTGCTGGCGGCGCTGGAGAACGTGGACTGGGTGGTGCCGTTCGACAGCGACACGCCAGAAGAACTCCTGGAAAAGGTACAGCCGGATGTACTGGCCAAGGGCGGCGATTACAGCGTCGACCAGGTGGTGGGTGCGAAGATCGTGCGCCGCCACGGAGGCGAGGTCCAGGTGCTGGAGCTGATCGAGGATGCCAGCACCACCCGTATCGTGGATCGCATTCGCGGCTCCTGAGCCCGGACGCGGAACGGGCAATGCCCGGGAATTAAGAATACACAACGCAGGGGATACCGATAGACATGAAGATCCTGTATATAGGCGCCTGCACCCACAGCGGCTCCACGCTGCTGAACATGGTGCTGGGTGCCCACCCCGATATCATTGCCGTGGGCAGTCTCAAGAAGATCAACCGCATCCTTGCCGGCGAAACGAAATGTGCCTGTGGCGTAAACAGCCTTTATGACTGCGAATTCTGGAGCAGGGTGGACCGGGCGCTGCGCGAGCAGGGCGTGGAAGGCCTGGGCGCCCTGAATATCCGCACCAAGAACCGGGCGCGGTTCGTTGAGGACAATGTTGCGTTGTTCTCCGCCATTCGTGCCGCAAGCGGCTCCGATATCATTGTTGACTGCTCCCGCAAGGCCAACCGCCTGCGCTGGCTCCAGCAGATACCGGAGCTGGATGTCATTCCCGTCCACCTTTACAAGAGCCCCCGCAACCAGGCCAGTTCCTGGAAGCGCAAGGGCAAGCATTTCTTCGGCTATCTCACGGAATACTGGGGGCGGAATCTTTCCGTGATGAACGCCTGCGCGGAGAACCCGGCTAGCATGCGTCTGTCCTATGAATATTTCTGCGAACACACGGAAGATGAACTTCGCCGGCTCTGCGCCGGCATCGGCGTGAGCTATGATGAACGCATGCTCAACGCCTGGGCGGGCCAGACCATCCATACCCTGGGCGGAAACCGGCGTACCAAGAAGGAGGCGAGCTCCCGGATCGAATTGCGCGAACGGCAGGATTTACTCAGCGGCTTTGAATACACCTGGGTGCAGAATCTCTGTGCCCCGCTGTGGAACCGGCTGGAAGCGCGCTCCAGCGTTACGAAGTGAATCCTCGTGACCCTCGTGACAGTGCCTGCCGGGACTTGAGCACGTTTTCTTCAAGGTGTGCCGGGTTGATGGTCCCGGCAATAATGCTGCTCACCCCTTCGGTATTGAGAATCAGATCCAGGCTGGCCTGTACCGGGTCCGGGTGATCTTCGGGAAGGTGGCCGCTGGCAAAGGCCTTCTTGATCAGAATGCCCTTGTCCTGTTCCGCGGCATATTCGATGACGGGCAGTTCTTCGCGCTGGTCCAGGTTGTAGGTGACCATGGCCGCGTCGGATTTTTCCAGCGCCGCCAGGCCGCCTTCGACGGTCTTGGTGGACATGCCGGTGGCGCGGATCTTTCCTTCCCGTTTCAGCTTGTTCAGGGTGTCCAGCGTGCCGTGTTGATGGATGATGTCCAGGTCATTGCCGTCGGAGTGCACCAGCACCAGGTCCAGGTAGTCGGTGTGGAGCCGTTGCAGGCTGCGCTCGATGCTGAAGCGCAGGTGCTCCGGGCTGAAGTCGAACCAGCTTTCCCCGTCTTCGAATTCCTCGCCCACCTTGGTGCAGAGCACCCAGTCCTGGCGTTGTGTGAGTAACTTGCCGAGGCGCTCTTCGCTACGGCCATAGGCGGGTGCGGTGTCCAGCAGGTTGATGCCGAGATCCCGGGCCTTCGCCAGCAGCTCGGTCACTGCCCGGTCGTCGGGAATGCGGAAGGATTGCGGATACTTCACGCCCTGGTCGCGGCCGATCTTGACCGTGCCCAGGCCCAGGGCGCTGACGGTGAGGCCGGTGTTGCCCAGGGGGCGAAGAAAGTCAGTCATTGGCGCGCTCCTGCATTCGATACCACCAGGGCGTGCCGGGCACGGCCCTGTCCAGCGAAGCATCGAGTTCGGGTTGCGTGCCGGAAGGCGCCGGGCCCTGTTCTGCGAGCAGTGTCTGTACCCGGTCGCAAAGGTCCGGGGCCAGGGTCAGTTTGGTGGGCCAGGTCACCAGCAGGTTGCCGTGGCGTTCCACATGGGCGTTGTCCGGTTTGGCCAGACTCTTCTGGCGGGGTTCGGCCCGGTCCACGCGCAGGGTGGCGAACTGCATGCCGGCAAGGTCCAGCCAGGGAAAGATGTCGCCCAGTTCCTGCTTCGCCGCGTGGATCTGCTCCGCCTCGTCGCGCTCCACGCCCCGTTCCGCCAGATCGCCGCCCAGGTACCAGACCAGCGAACCGTCGGGCAGGTCATGGGTGGTAATGGTCAGCCGTGGCTTGTTGCTTGCACCCAGGCAGTGGGCGTAGAAGCGCAGGTCTTCCCGTTGGTGACGCATCAGTACCATGTGCAGGGGGCGGCGCTGGCTTTCCACGGGCAGCGTGATGTGCGCGCCGGCCTGTTCCAGCAGTTGCTCGTTGCCCGCGCCGGCGGCGAGCATGGTGGCGTGCGGTCTCAGGGTGGTCGCTCCCAGCTCGATGGACGCCAGGCCCTGCTCGTTCCAGCGCAGGCGGTGCCGGGACGGGTCGAACCGCAGCAAGAGGTCACGGTGGGGGTGGGCCAGGGCTTCCACCAGGGATTCGGTTTCCACCACCAGGTCATCCAGCCGGTAGACGCGGCCGCGGAAGTCCGGGTGATCCAGGGTGCCGGGATAGTCCGGGCGTTTCAGTTTCCTGATGCGCCCGCGCAGCATACGGCTGGCAAAGAACGAGCTGATGCCCGAGGCCATGGAGCCGGCGGAGAACAGGTGCTGGGTGTCGGAGAGCACGCGCACGTCGCGCAGATCCGGCTCACCGTTGCCCTGCAGGCACTGCCGCCAGCGATCCGGCATGCCGGCAATGGCCTCGGCTTCGCTGGACAGCGCGCCGCCCAGTGCGTATTTGAGGCCACCGTGGATAATGCCCTGGCTGAGCAGCGTCTGGCCGCCGCCCAGGGTGTCGGTCTCCAGCAGTACACAGGAATAGCCGGCGCCCCGGAGCACATTGACCAGCCAGAGGCCGGCAACGCCGCCGCCGAAGATGGCAATGTCGATGTCCTGTGTATGGCTCATGCGAGGGATCCTTCGGAAGCCGTGCATGGTAGCATAGGCCGCCCTTCGGGCGACCGGGCGGGCAGGGTGGCCAGTGGCCAGTTGTCAGTGGTCAGTGGTCAGATGGTGCGCTGCTCGGGGCCTGTGCCTTTGGCGAGGGGATGGTGGCACGGCCATGCTGGAGAGTCTCTTTCCCCTGGTGAGGGTGTCGCGAAAGGGTGCTATGGCGTCTGCGATGCACGAGAAGGCCAGAAAGCATCGAGCCGCGCTTGCGTGGCCGAAGGTCACGCGCACAGAGCGCCGCAAGGCGCGTGCTTTTGGGGCCCCTTTGGAGCCGCCGACTGAATTCGCCGGAGCAGGGGTCAACCGGCCAGGGATGGCCGGTTGAGGGCAAACGGAGCAGGGA
>SLJS01000067.1 GCA_007135015.1 Alcanivorax sp.
CCCGTAGGGCGTGCCGCCCGTGGTGGTTTCCAGCAACGCCTTCTCCGTATAGGGCACACCGGTGATCACCATGCCGTGATGCAGCAGCGGCAGCATCATGGACAACAGGGTGCTTTCCTGGCCGCCGTGAAGACTGCTGGTGGACGTAAAGACACCGGCGGGGCGGCCCGAGAGGCCGCCGCTCATCCAGAGTTCACTGGTACCGTCGAGAAAGTATTTCAGCGGGGCGGCCATATTGCCGAAACGCGTGGGCGAGCCCAGTGCCAGTCCCGCGCATTCGGCCAGTTCTTCCAGGGTGCAGTAGGGCGGCCCGGACTCGGGCACCGGTGCTTCGGTGGCTTCGCAGGTGGGCGAGACCGCGGGGACGGTGCGCAGGCGCGCTTCCACGCCTTCATGCTCCACGCCGCGGGCCACTTCCCGGGCCAGGCCGGCGATACTGCCGGTGCGGCTGTAGTAGAGCACCAGGATCCAGGGCTTATCCATGTGCTAGTCCTTCAGCAGGGGGAGTACGTTCTCAGGCGGTCGGCCCAGCGCGGCGCGGTTGCCGGTAACCAGCACCGGCCGTTCCAGCAGTTTCGGATAGCGGGCAATGGCGCGGATCACGGTCTCGTCGTCGCTGTCCGGGGACAGCCCGGCCTCGGCGTATTCCTTTTCCTTGTGGCGCACCAGATCGTGGGCGCGTTCCAGACCCAGCTTCCCGACCAGGTCCTTCAGGGTGCGCTCATCCGGCGGTTCTTCCAGATAGCGCACGATGCGCGGCTCGATGCCCTTTTCCTGCAGCAGCGCAAGGGTCTGCCGGGACTTGGTGCAGCGCGGGTTGTGATAGAGCGTGAAGCGTGATGTATCGGCTGACATGGGAACCTCGGATTCATTCCGTTGGTGGGCTACAGTGTAGTCCCGGGAGCCCGTGGTTCAATTCCTGTTGCGGAATTGTCCGGGGGCCTCCGGCGCAAGGCGGCCAATTCTAACCCTGAAAGGGGCTGTCAGCAGCCCGGTTTCGGTTTGTGGAGTATCAGTGCATGAGCATGGCGGGAGCGCTCCGTACATTTGATCGAATACGCGAGACCGCCGGCACCTTCGCGGATTTCGTGCGCCTGCTGGCCAGGCAGTTCAACGAGGACGGCTGCCGGGAGAGCGCGGCGGCGCTGACCTATACCACCCTGTTTGCCATTGTCCCGGTGATGACGGTGACCTATGCCATCCTGGCGGCCATGCCCGCATTGCAGACCGTCGGCGAGGAGATACAGGCGTGGATGCTGAACTACTTCGTGCCCGATGCCGGCATGGAAGTGCAGCAGTACCTGACGGAGTTCTCGCGGCAGGCCACCAATCTCACCCTCGTCGGGGTGGTGTTCCTGTTGGTCACCGCCATCATCATGCTGCGCACCATTGAAAACACCATGAACCGGATCTGGAAGATTTCCCGGCCCCGTGGTGGCGTTACCGCCCTGCTGATGTACTGGGCGGTGCTGAGTCTGGGGCCGGTCCTGCTGGGCGCCGGGCTGGGGATCAGCTCCTATCTGGCTTCGGTGGCGGTGGTGGCGGATACCGTGGAGATGCTCGGCGGTATGCGTTTCTGGCTGGCGATCCTGCCGGTGTTCTTCACCACCGTTCTGCTTACCCTGCTTTATGTGGTGGTGCCCAACTGTCATGTTCCCCTGCGCCAGGGGCTGGTGGGTGGTTTCGTGGCGGCGCTGCTTTTCGAGGCGGCCAAGGGCGGCTTTACGCTCTTTGTGGCCAACGCGCCCACCTATGATGTGGTTTACGGTGCCTTTGCCGCCGTGCCGCTGTTTCTGCTGTGGATATTTCTGTCCTGGGTGATTGTCCTGGCCGGCGCGGAGCTGGTGCGCGCGCTGGTGGTGTTCGGCGAATACCGCCATGATATTCCGCGTCTGCAGGCGTTGCTGCGGGTCATGGAAGTGCTCTGGGTGCGCCAGAACGAGGGCGGCGTGCTAAAACCCTCGGTACTGCGCAACACGCTTCGCGCCGCCGGGGCCACCCGCTGGGACGAGTTCCGCAATCTGCTGATGGACCTGGGGCTGGTGCGCCGCACCGAGGAGGGCAGCTATGTGCTGACTCGCGATCTGCGCACTCTCTCGCTGTCGGAACTGGTCGACAGCCTTCCCTGGCCCGCGCGGGTCCAGCTGGACGTGGATGGCGAGGGCCGCCGCCCCTGGGAGCAGGAACTGTTTCGGCGCTGTGATGATGCCCGTCAGGGCATGAAGCAGCCCCTGGATGTTTCGCTGGAGACGCTTTTCACATCCACCTCATCCACGGAAGAAGGAGAATCGCAATGAGCGAGCGAACCGTGCATGTGCTGGTCAGCGGGAGGGTGCAGGGCGTGTGGTACCGGGGCTCCACCGAGGAGCGCGCACGCGCGCTGGGCCTGCGCGGCTGGGTGCGCAACCTACGCGACGGCCGGGTGGAGGCCGTGATACGGGGGCCGGCCGAGGCGGTGGACAGCATGCTCGAGTGGATGCGTCAGGGCCCGCCGGCGGCACGGGTGGAAGATCTGCAGATCAGCGAGACCGACGAAGCGGTGGGGGGTGATTTCGAGGTGAGGGGGACTGGCGGATGAAGGAAACCGAACTCTATCACGGTACGCTGCGCTTCCCGGCGCTGATGCACGGCGAGGGCACGCCGGTGCTGTTGCTGCACGGCTTTCCCGACTGTTACCGCAACTGGTGGCAGCAGGTGGAAGCACTGGCCGCGCAGGGGTATTGCGTGGTCGCCCCGGCGCTGCGCGGCTATGCGCCGTCCTGTCAGCCGGCGGACGGGGACTATTCCCTGCGTGCGGCGGTGGAGGACGTCTGTGCCTTCACCGAGCAGCTCGGCGAACGCACCCATGTGGTGGGCCATGACTGGGGCGCCGTGGTGGCCTATCTGGCCTGTGCAGCGTCGCCGGAGCGCTTCCGGAGCCTTTCGTCGCTGGCCATTCCGCCGCTGCGGCGGCTGCCCCGGGCCGTGCTGCGGGTTCCGGAGCAGCTGTTGCTGAGCAGCTACATGCAGTTCTTCCAGGTCCCGGTGCTTCCGGAATGGTGGTTGCGGCGCGATGATTTCTCCGGGGTTGAGACACTGTGGCGCCGGTGGTCACCGGAATGGGAGCCGGGAGACTTTCTTGGCAATGCGAAGGCGGCACTGGCCGAGCCCGGGGTGTTGTCCGCCGCGCTGGGCTGGTACCGCCAGCTGTTCCGGGTCTGGAGCGGCGCCAACCGGGAGGCGCTGGGTTGGCTGTCGCGTCCGGTGGAGGTTCCTTCGCTGGTGCTGCTTGGAAAGCGTGACGGCTGCATGAGCCCGCGTCTGCTCGATCATACCCTGAACCAGAAGGACTTCCCGGAGGGGCTGGAAGTGGAGCAGGTGGGCGCCGCCGGTCATTTCCTGCACCTGGAGCGCCCCGAGCGGGTCGATTCGCTGCTGCTGGCGCACCTGGGGCGCAGTTAGCGGTAGCCCGGATGAAGGCCGAAGGCCGTAATCCGGGGCTGGCGATTGGAAGCCTCCCCCCCGCGAGGGGGTGTCGTAAAAGCCCCTCTCCCCTGGTGAGGGTGTCGCAAAAGGTATTCGCCGGCAGAGCGGGTCCATCAATGAAGCTCCCTCCCCTGTGAAGGGGAGGGTCGGGGTGGGGGCGCGGCGAAGCCGCGCAAGGCCGCC
>SLJS01000190.1 GCA_007135015.1 Alcanivorax sp.
GCCTTCGTTATAGCTTCTAGTCGTGCGAGTGTAGACGACCAGATTACCCGAGCCGGGCCCAGTCTGGATCCGATAGATATAGCAACGAAAAAGGGGGTTTTTGGAACGCTCCATGCTCAAACGGGAATATGGGGTGATGTTGAGGTCGATACTCCTAGTGATGTTATCGGCCGACCTATAGAGATCGGAATGGTCCATATGAATATAAATAGCGTAGTTAATAGGATGGAGTCGTACGTGAACTCTATAAATCGTAGGAGGATTTCCTATATGCCTATGGGTCCAAATAGTAATAGCTACGCGTTTTCTTTTGTTGAACAACTAGGTCTTCCTCGACCTAAGCCGCATTTTCAGGCTCTTGGGTGGAGTTACGAACTTTAATGGGTGAAGCGCTATGCAATACATAAAAATAGCTGTATTGGTTTCTCTTTTTTCTATTTCAGGATGTGGCCAGATTGAGGCGCTAAGGATAGAAAAGGAAATACGAAGTGAGCTTTCCGTCGGAGACCCTGAAAGCGAAATAATAGCTTTTATGGAGGAAAAAGGTTGGGAGTACAGATTTGACGAATATCGGCAACGCTATAGTGCTAAAGAACCAGGGGCAGCAGAAAGGAGACGTTATTGGGGGATGAACATCTATTTCTACGTAGATGAAGAAATGCGTTTCGAGGAAGCCGAGGTTGTAACAATGTATACATTCATTTGAGGGGATTGGTTTTCGGGTTTACAGAAGCGTTTTCAAGGTTTCCTTTTGGCGGGGGTGCATCTGTCCCGTCCGCCTGTCCGACGAGCCGATCTGGCTCGTCTTCTTTCCTGGTTTGCTGAATTTTTGAGCGGTTTTCTCGTGAGCGGGATGCCGCTCGTCATCTGATTCCCTTGCTGCCTCCGCGTATTGTCCTGATTTTGGTTGTTTCCTGACCAGGCCCCTTGCCATGGACGAACCCGCCCGCGGACAGGGTGTCCGGTGATCGTTACGTTTCCGTTTTTCCTTTTTCTCCGGGCCGGCTAGCCTGGCTTGAACCAGTAACCTCCCAGCCGTCCGCTCCACGCCTCGAACCACTCCGGTTCGGGCCGGCCGTTGCCGTTGTGCCGCGCCGGCAGCCTGTTCAAAGCCTCAAAGGGTGTCCGGCCGTCCAGATACTGATGCGTCCGAACATGGTTGTACCAGAACCGGAACCACCGGAGCTGGTCGGGCAGGGCGTCGGTGTCAAACAGCAGCCCCCGCGCCTTTGCCTTGAGTATTCCGAACAGTCGTTCAATTCGGCCATTCATCCACGGACAGCCCTTGACCGTGCGCTGGTGTTTGATCCCCAGCCACCATAACCCGAAGCGGAATAGTCTGGACGTAAAGACGGCCTCGTTGTCGGTGCGCACGTACCGGGGCTTCTCGCCATGTTGCTCAATGGCATCGAGCAACGCTCGCAATAACACAATGGACGCCTTGCTCCGCAGTGTACGCAAGGTCACCAGCCAGCGCGAGCCGTGATCGATAATGCCAACCACGGTGCGTGACTGTCGCCTCTGATCCGGCAAGCCCGTCATATCCATGGCCCAGACCCGGTGCGTCGGCATCCGCCGGGGTCTTGTGTGTTTCAGTCGCCGCCTCAGTTGTAAAACCGCATAGCGGTGCTTCTTGAGATTTTCAGCCACCCAGGTCCGACCAACCGTCTCGCCATCCCGCTTTCCGCCATGAAGCCGGTTGAATTGCTCGGCGATGCCACGGCAGCCGGTGTCCGGCGGCATCAGCGCCTTGAGGCGAATGACTTCCCGCAGCACCCAGGGCGGCTTGGGCTGGAAGCGGGTATGGGGGCCGCCGGCGGCGGGCTCGGGTTCGGCGGCTTGCGCCATTGCAGCCTTGCCCGGCCCGCGCCGGGCGCCGGTCCGGCGGTATTGCCGTAAGTAACCGGATATCAGCTGTAACAAGTGTTTGATGTAAGCCAGCAGCCAGCAAAAGTTTTTGCAATCCATTGCATGAATCACTCAAGTCCATTTCAGGTTCAGGTGAGCAGAAACCCGATGACGGAAGGTCCCAATAACGAAAAAACCGGCTACCGGATGCCCTCTCGAAGTAGCCTGTCGATGGATTCGACGACTGCAAGCTGTGTACTGCTATCCAGTGTGCCCACAGCTCGGGCGATAATGCGATCATTTGCCGTAAAAAGCTTGGCCGGTCTGATATAACTGATGTGCTGTAAGCCACCCTGACTGAACTGGTCGTCGTGTAGCTCCAGGGCTCGCGGATCGGCGTAAGGGTTACTGGTGATCTGACACAGTATGTAATCACTGCGTCCGGCGTTGGCAAGGACTAACGCCGGACGCAGTTTCGCATTGGTGAGATCGGAAAAGGGAAAATGGACAAGAACAACCGTGCCTACTGCAAATGCTGCCATGCTTCCTCTTCCTCATCCTTGTCCCAGTCCTCCGCGAGCGCGCCTTCACTGAGAAGCGCCGTTTCCGGAGCATTATCTCCTGCCGTGTCATCATCAAGGAAAGTAATCAGAACACGCCGGGCGTGCCCTAGCTCCACCTTCTCCAGCAGGGAAAGGCGGCCATCCTTGTCCAGTACAGCTTCGATGGTCTTAAGCATGATGATATACGCAACCGTTTGCCGTGGTTCCGTCAAGTATAATCCTTTATCGAGGCATTGCCCAAGCCGGTAATCCCGAAATCTGGCGACACCTTTCAGAGCTTGCTATGGTTGACCCGATACCTCGAATGGCCATGTTCCCTGATGCAAGGATGCGCTAACCACAGCGTCTCTGCCTTCCCGGCCCGCCTGCCCCGCGCCCTGGCGGCCTGCATCCTGCTGCTCGTTTCCGCCTCGGCCAACACCAGCTTCCTGGCCCGGGACCCGGACGCCCCCGGCGGCCCCACCCTTGAACTGACCACCCCGGCGGAAGCCGCCGAGGTCACCGCCCCGCTGGAGCTGCGGGGCACCGTGGATGATGACACCCTGGCCGGCTGGCGCCTGGGCTACCGCAATGTGGACGACGACGCGCTCACCCGCCCGGGCGAGGGCAGCACCGCCGTGGTTGACAGCGTGCTGGGCCACCTGGATCCCATCGTGCTGATCAACGGCCAGTACCGCATCGTGCTGGAAGCCTGGGACACCGACGGCGTGCTCAACCGCATCGAACGCACCGTCCAGGTCACCGGCGAGAAGAAGATCGGCCACTTCAGCATCACCTTCGAGGACGTGACCATTCCGCTGGCGGGCATGCCCGTGACCCTGACGCGCACCTATGACTCGCGCGAGCGCGGTCAGGCGCTGGACTTCGGCCACGGCTGGTCGGTGGGCTACCGCGCCGGGCGGGTGCAGGAGTCGCGCGTGCCGGGGCTGGGCTGGTCCATGAACCAGTACGGCAGCGGCTTCGGTGTGACCTACTGCGTCGAGCCCGACGGCGACCCGGTTGTCACCGTGCGCCTGCCCGACGGGCAGATGGAGCGCTTTGTGGCCCGGGCCATGCCCGAGTGCCAGCAGCTTGTGCCCCAGGAAGACGTGCAACTGGTCTTCCAGCCCCTGCCCGGCACCCACTCGCGCCTGGAGCAGCTGGACTTTGGTACGGTGCGGCGCTACAAGGGTTCCCTGGTGGACCTGTCCAGCCCCGGCGAGCCGGCCGACCCGGACCGCTACCGCCTGACCC
>SLJS01000171.1 GCA_007135015.1 Alcanivorax sp.
ATGGATCGACGACGACTACGAGCGGGCGGCGGACCTGGCACGGACGGGGCAGCAGCCCTTGCTCGTGGACTTCGGCGCCGACTGGTGCAAGGCCTGCAAGGAGATCGGCGCGAACGCGAAGGAGAGCGGCGCGCACGGTATCCGCATACAGACTTTGACACCATGCAATGGAATGCAACGGCCAGGCAACAGCTGTTTCCCGGATCTGTGCGCTGGTTACAGCTGAGGGTGCGGACCGGTCCGCCATCCATAATGGCACCAATGTGCCAAGTCCCAGCGTTTGGTTTCAGCAACTCCCTGCATAACAACAAACGAACGCCGGGCATCGAAGGAATGCCTCTCCCTCCGGCCCGCCCGCGCAGTGCCGCGGGCGGGCTCCCTTTCGTGCAGCACATGCGGGTCCGTTCCGGTGAGTGCGGGAGGAGTTCTCCGCGGAAGCCTGGCTTGCCGCGCCGCTGCGGGTCAGCTCCCGTAACCCGAAAACCCGCCGTGGCACTGCTGGCGGGGCGCCCCCCCGGCCGATACAATTGCCCGCCCGCCGGCCACCCGGGGTCATGGAAATGGAACGCGACGCGGCCTTCTCACGCTGCCGCAACTACCGCTACGCGCTCTGGCGCCGCTGGGCCGCCGGCGATGACTTCGTGCTGATCGTCAGTCTCAACCCTTCCACCGCCGACCACCGCCGTGATGATCCCACCATTCGGCGCTGCATCGGCTTTGCCCGGGACTGGGGCTACAGCGGACTCTGCGTGGCCAACCTGTTCGCCTTCCGGGCAACCCGCCCGGAAGACCTGAAAGCCGCGGCCAGGCCAGTGGGCCCCCGCAACGACCACTGGCTGCGCCGCCTGGCGGCGGAGGCTTCGCTGGTGGTGGGCGGCTGGGGCAACCACGGCACCTTCATGAACCGTGCGGAGACCGTGCGCGCCCTGTTACCGGAGCTGCACGTGCTGCGCCTGAACCGCTCCGGTGAACCGGCTCACCCCCTGTATCTTCCACGCCACCTGCGACCCTGGCCCCTCTATCCAGGCAAGCCCTGATTTGCGCATGCGGTGGGGCCTTGACGTAGTTGTGACAGACGGGCGTCAATAGTCGACGGCATAGTGATCACAATTGATGGTCACGACCGTCGATTGTCACAACCGTCGGAGATTCGGCCAGGGAGAATGAACCGTGCCACCTCGCCCGGTACAGGGAGCATTACAGGAAGAACAGGTGCCGGAAGCGTTGGAGTCGCTTTTCCGGTCCGTGCGCCAGGCCTGGAAGGAATACTGCCAGCCGCTCAAGCTCGAGGACTACGGCCTGCAGGCGGCGGCCGAGACCAGCCCGCCGAAGTGGCACCTGGGCCACACCAGCTGGTTCTTTGAAACCTTCGTGCTGGTGCCTTTCGCCCGGGACTACCAGTGCTTCAACCCGGCCTTCGAGCACCTGTTCAACTCCTATTACAACGGCGTTGGCGAGCCCTTTCCCCGTCCGGAGCGCGGGTTGCTCTCGCGCCCCACGCTCGAGGAAGTGCTCGCCTGGCGCCATCAGGTGGACGACGCCGTGCAACGGCTGCTGGCCGAGACGAACCACGCCCACGCACGGAGCATCCGCGAACGCGTCCTGCTCGGGCTCCACCACGAGCAGCAGCACCAGGAACTGTTCTTTACCGATCTCAAGTACAGTCTCTACCGGAATCCGCTGTTTCCGGAGTACACCCCGGCCCCCGACGACACCCCGGTGTCGGACCGGGCGCCGCCACTGCAGTGGCATGACTTTACCGGCGGCATCAGCATGCTCGGCAATGACGGCGAAGACAGCTTTGTCTTCGACAATGAAAGACCCCGCCACCGGGTGTTCCTGGAGCCCTTTTCCCTGGCCAGCCGGCCGGTGACCAATGGCGAGTTTCTTGCCTTCATCGAGGACGGCGGTTACCGGCGTCCCGAGCTCTGGCTGGCCGATGGCTGGAGCACAGTCGAGCAGCAGGGCTGGCAGGCGCCGCTGTACTGGCTTTGCCGCGACGATGACTGGTATCAGTTCACCCTTCATGGCCTGCGGCCGCTGGACAGGCATGCGCCGGCCTGCCACCTGAGCGCCTATGAGGCCGACGCCTATGCCCGCTGGGCGGGCGCGCGGCTGCCCACCGAAGCGGAATGGGAACATGTAGCCGCGCAGCAGCCTGTCCGGGGGCAGTTCGTGGACCGGGGCCACCATCAGCCCCTGCCGGCGACGGAACCCGGGCTGACCCAGCTGTTCGGCACCGTCTGGGAGTGGACTTCCAGTGCCTACGCCCCCTACCCGGGTTTCCGACCGGCCGGGGGTACCCTGGGCGAATACAACGGCAAGTTCATGTGCAACCAGCTGGTGCTGCGCGGCGGCTCCTGTGTCAGTGACCGCCGCCATATCCGCGCCAGCTACCGCAACTTCTTCTACCCGCCGGACCGCTGGCAGTTCAGCGGCGTGCGACTGGCCCGGGACCCGGCCTGAGCCGGCACGAGGAGACCACCATGACTGTGCCGGAGAGGCAGACGGCCAATCTGGAGTACCTGGATCTGGATCCAGCCCGCCCTTCTCCCCGCGAGCGAGTGCTGGCGGGGCTGAAGCGGCCCCGGAAGGAGATCAGCCCGGAGTTCTTCTACGACCGGCGGGGCTCGGAGCTGTTCCGGCGGATCACGGAACTGCCGGAGTACTATCCCACCCGCACGGAACGATCGATCTTTGCCCTCCATGGATCGGAAATGGCCCGGTGGGCCGGCCGGGACAGCGTGCTGATCGAGCCCGGCGCCGGCGATTGCACCAAGGTGGAGGCCCTGCTGGATCACCTGGGCCCGCGGGCCTATGTACCCCTGGATGTCTCCGGCGACTTCCTGCTCGCCCGGGCCCGGGAACTGGCCGGCGATTTTCCCGCCCTGCCGGTAACCGCCGTATGCGCGGACTTCGACCAGATCGAGTCGCTGGCGCAGTATCTGCCGCCCGGGCGGCGGCTGTTCTTCTACCCCGGCTCCACCCTGGGCAACCTCACGCCGGATGAAGCCCTGATCTTCCTGCGCAAACTGCGCGGCATCATGGGCGCCGACGGCGGCCTGCTGCTGGGGCTGGACCGGCACAAGGACCCCGCTATCCTGGAGGCCGCCTACAACGACCCGGGCGGGGTGACCGCCGCCTTCAATCTCAACGCGCTGAGACACCTCAACCGGATTCTTCCGGCGGACTTCGACCCGGAGGCCTTTCGCCACCGGGCCTTCTACAACCGGGAGCGGTACCGCATCGAGATGCACCTGGAAAGCCTCCGCGACCAGACCGTCGACTGCGCCGGAACCACGGTGCATTTCGCCCGGGGCGAGACCCTGCACACGGAGAACTCCTGCAAGTACACTCCCGAGGGTACCCGGGCGCTGCTGGAAAAGGCGGGGTTGCAGCTGCGCAAAAGCTGGTACGATGAGCGGGAGCTTTTCGGGGTACATTACTGTACGCCATAGCGTTTCGTTCCAGACTGGTACACCACAACAACCGACAACAACCAGGGCAGTTCGACAGGAATATGAGCCATTCCATTAACCGACTCCGGGCCATGGTGAGAGCCGTTTCACTCGTGGCCATGGCACTGACGCTGGTCGCCTGCAACAACGACGACCCGCCTTCGCCGGAAGGCATTTTCGGTTTCA
>SLJS01000015.1 GCA_007135015.1 Alcanivorax sp.
GTAGCCTCACCCTCTCCCCCGGCCCCTCTCCCATCAAGGGAGAGGGGAGAATACAGTTGCTTCTTTAGGTGTCGCGGTTGGCGTTTGGTTGGCAAAGCCTGCCTGTTCGGTCCCCTCTCCCCTTGTGAGGGTGTCGCAAAAGGGTCTATTGGCACTTGTGGGAGCGGACCTTGGGCCGCGAAGGCCCCGGATTCCGGCACAGTGCCAGGTTCTTCGCGCCCCAAGGTGCGCTCCCACAAGCCTTTTGCGACACCCTCCTTGTGGGAGAGGGACAGGGAGAGGGGGCAGGAATTACGGGAAAGCGTCAGGCATTGCGGCTGCCGTAGCCTCACCCTCTCCCCCGGCCCCTCTCCCATCGAGGGAGAGGGGAGAATACAGTTGCCTTTGATGCATCGCGGTTGGGGCTCGGTTGGCACGGCCTGCCTGTTCGGTCCCCTCTCCCCGGGTGGGAGAGGGACAGGGAGAGGGGGATCGAATTACGGGAAAGCCTAACGCAATGCCGCCGGCATAATCTCCGACCACCGACCACCGACGGCGATACGCCGTCGCAAGCTCTGGAGCCGCACGGGAATCTGCGTGATACTGGCCCGGGCATCGATTCCGGAGGTCGTACATGCATGCAGGCATGGATGTAGTGGAACTTACGCGGGCACTGATCCGCTTTGATACCCGCAACCCGCCGGGCCATGAAGCGGACTGTGCCCGCGAACTGGGCACGCTGCTCGAAGGCGAAGGCTTCGAAACCGAATATCACGAGTTCGCCCCGGGGCGCACCAGCCTGGTGGCCCGCACGCGCGGCGTGCGCGAAGGCACCGGCAAGGCGCTCTGTTTCACCGGGCACCTGGATGTGGTGCCGCTCGGCGAGGCCGAATGGCAACACGATCCCTTCGAGGCTGAAGTGGATGACGGTCGGCTTTACGGTCGCGGCACCAGCGACATGAAGGGCGGCATCGCCGCCATGACCCTGGCCGCGATCGCCGTTGCCCGGGAAACGGATCATCAGGTGCCGCTGGAACTGGTCTTCACCGCCAGCGAGGAAACCGGCTGCGAGGGCGCCAGGCACTTGGCGGGCCTGGATGGAGTGTTGTCGCCCACCGGCGCCATCGTGATCGGCGAGCCCACCGGCAATTATCCGCTTGTTGCCCACAAGGGGATCTTCTGGCTGGAAGGGCACACAGAAGGCGTCACCGCCCACGGTTCCATGCCGGAGGAGGGCGACAACGCCCTCTACAAGGCGGCCCGCGCCATCACGGCGCTGGAGCATTTCGATTTCGGCGAGCCGGAAAGTCCGCTGCTGGGCGCGCCTTCGCTCAATGTCAGCGTCATGCGTGGCGGGCTCAACATGAATTCCGTGCCCGATCGCGCCATGTTCGGTATCGACATGCGCACTCTTCCGGGCCAGGACCACGCGGCGCTTCGCAACAGGATCCAGGACTCCGTGGGTGAGCAGGTGCATTTCACGACACTCCAGGATACCGCCGGCATTGCCACCCCGGCGGACAATGACTGGGTGCGCGAAGTCTTTGACATCATGGCTGAAGTGCTCGGCGCCATGCCGCAGGAAAGGGGCGCGAGTTACTACACCGACGGCTCACTCCTGAAGCCCGCGCTCGATGATCCGCCCACCGTGATTCTCGGCCCCGGCGAGATCGCCCAGGCCCATCGCACGGATGAATACTGCGAGGTGGAAAAGCTCGAGGCGATTACCGGCGCGTACGAGGAAATCGCGCGCCGCTGGGCGCGCCGAAATGCAGGAAGTGTTTGAATCTCCAGTCCGGAGCCGTGACAGGGACAGGATGAGTGTATGCAGTGATGGTTTTTCCCTGCCACGCTTCTCCGGGAAGAAGGCTGATCGATCGGATCATTGTCAGGTGTTTGGTCCACTCAACAATCAGCCTCCATCCAGCTTCCCTTCATAAGGCAGTGCCTCCCGCTGAATCCCCAGCGGCGTTTCGTCGATCAGGCAGTCTCCCTCGTGGTCCAGGCGCAGCACGGCCAGGGCATGGATGTATTTCCCACAGACGACGGCGTTGGCGATTTCGCCGGCAGCCTTGCCTTGTTCATTGCGCAGCACGGTTCCCGGCTCCGGGGCCTGCTCGCCTTCCCAGCTGATGTGCCGCATGCGCTGTTTGAGCTTGCCCTTGTGGTGCATGCGCGCGACCACTTCCTGGCCGGTGTAGCAGCCCTTTTCAAAGCTGACGCCGTCGGTGATGTCGTAGTTCAGGTCCTGGGGCATGAAGCGCTCGCGGGTCTCGGGCAGGACATGGGCCTCGCCGGCGGCGATTTCAGCCAGCCGGGCGTGTTGTGCCGCGCCGGTGTGCAGGCCCTTTGAAAGGGTGGGCCAGAGCACGGCGGCGTGGCTGACGGGTAGTATCAGCAGCCAGCGGGCGGCGGCGCAGCCGCGGGCGATGGTGATCTCTTCGGCATGGGCGCAGGAATGGGCCGCGCCGGGTACCGGCAGGCCGGCGGCAGTGAGGACTTCGGGGGCCCGTTCGCCTTCCAGCGAGAGCACCATGCGGTCCGGGTCCGCCTCGATCTCCGCCTTCGAGAAGACAATGTACTTGCCCAGGCTCTCGCGCAGGATCGGTTCCTGGGAGGCGGGCACGATCAGGTCGTGGCCGCCCTCGGCGGGCAGCAGGCGCATGCTGGCGATGCCGCGGCCCTTGAGGCTGAGATGCATGGCCAGACGGGTGAGCCCGGCACTGACGTCGCGCACATCGGCGGTCAACTGCCCCTGGAGGAACTTTTCCGACTCCTCGCCACGCACGCGCAGCACCGCCAGGTGGTCGCAGAGCAGGGCCGCGTCGGCGGGGAGGCGTTCCGCCGGGGTGCCCAGGTGCAGGGCGGTTCCGTCGGCGTCGCGCACGGCGCCCAGGCTGTCGATGAACTCGTTGCGTTGGGTCATGGGATACTCGATGGCGACCGGGAGCCACAGATGATAGATAATGGGCGGCCCGAATGTCAGCCATTGCAGGGAAAGAGACAGTGAGCCCGGAAGAACTGAAAAAGCGTCATGTCTGGCAGTGCCGGCGCGGCATCAAGGAAAACGAGGTGATGCTGGAGCGCTATTTGCAC
Source organism: Alcanivorax sp. (assembly GCA_007135015.1). GTDB lineage: Bacteria > Pseudomonadota > Gammaproteobacteria > Pseudomonadales > Alcanivoracaceae > SLJS01. Next base: position 3,076 of record SLJS01000015.1, read on the forward strand.
GAGCATTTCCTCGAGGACACGCCTGAGGACCAGGCCCTGTTCGGCCGGCTGCTGGAGGCTCATGACGCGGAGCTGTTCGAGTGGTTTACAGGACGTTCACAGCCGCAGGATGCGGAACTCGATGATTTCATTCACAGGATGCTCCGGCGCATGGCGCCTCGAAAAGACGCTTGAGCCCAGTCCGGGCCATGATCTGGTGCTTGCCGGCGCGGCGCTGGCGGGCGCGGTGGCCGTGCTCCACAGCGGCGACAGCGGACTCTGGCGCGCCGCCTGGCTGCTGTTGCTGCTGGGGCTGGTGCTGCGTGCCCGCAGGCGGCGGCCGTTGCCGGTCCACCTTCGCATCACCCCGGCGGTAATGCATCTGCGCCTGTCCGACGGGCGGATGTTCAGCCTGCTGCCGCCGTACCGGGCGCTGGTGCTACCTTTTCTGGTGTCGCTGTATTTTCCGCGCGGGCGCTTTCGCGGCACCCAGGTTTTTCTCTTTCCCGGGCAGTTCAGCGACGGGGAGTGGCGGTTGTTGCGGATTCTGTTGCGGAATGCGGGGTGAAGGGGCAAGGGACAAGGA
>SLJS01000041.1 GCA_007135015.1 Alcanivorax sp.
CTCAACCGGCCATCCCTGGCCGGTTGACCCCTGCTCCGGCGAATTCAGTCGGCGGCTCCAAAGGGGCCCGAAAAGCACGCGCCTTGCGGCGCTCTGTGCGCGTGGCCTTCAGCCACGCAAGCGCGGCTCGATGCTTTTTCTGCCCCTCTCGTGCATGGAAGACGCCACAAGACCCTTTTACGAAACCCTCACGAGGAGGAGAAGGGGCCTTCCAGCAAGGCTGCGCTGAAGCGGCTTCTCGCCTCTCGTAGCTTGCCTCCCGCCACTGCGCGGCAAAGCCGCGCCTACTGCATCTCCACCATAATGGTCAGCACGCCCACATGCGGGCCCAGTTCGGTGGCGTTGTCCTGCACGTCGGCGGCCGGGGCAAAGACTTCCAGGGTGGCGTTGTTGGCCGCGCCACCGTCGCAGTCCTGGTTGGCGCTGAAGCTGTTGGTGCGGTCAGCCAGCAGCGCGCCGGGGTTCACTTCCACCGCGCCGGTGCCATCGTCCCAGCGCACGCTGACCGGTATTTCGCTGTCATTGCTGGCCAGAATGAAATCCCCGCCGCCACCGTCACCGGTAATGGTCAGTGCATAATCCTCACCGCTGGCACGAAACACACACAGGGTATCGCTGCCCTGCAGGTCCGTCTGACCATCGAACGTGCCCAGGTCTATATCGTTGAGCTGGCTGATGCGAATGGAATCCTCGATGGTGAGGTCCAGGTCGATTCGACCGTCGCGGCTGTTGCGTCCGCGGCCCTGGTTTTCCACTTCAATGGAGAAGCGGTTGTCATACACGCCCGGGCCGACACTGGAAATATCCGCCTGGGTGAAAGTGAGAATGATGCGGGCATTGTTCCCGCCCGGGCAGTCCGCCCCTGCCCCGGTAAAGTCGTAGCCGGTGGCAATATCCGGGTCCAGCTCCACAACGTTGCCGGTCTGGAGATCCTCCCACTCGATAGTGGCCGGAATCTGTTCGATACCGTCGGTCAGCGACGTCGGGGATTCCGCTGTGACGCGATAATCAATGATGGCACCGCCCTGCGGTTCCTCCGTGGATTCCACACAGTAGTCCTGCGTGTAGACGATGTCGTTGCCGTCCCAGGTGAGTGTTGCCGTCGTCACGCGTGGCGTGATGTCCACCACCGCCAAGGCCGGCCCCGCCAGCAGGCAAAGCCAGAGCGCGGCCGCCAGCGCCGCCGTCGGGGGCGTCCTTGCCGGAACTGAAGGAATCGTCGTCATGGCCCTGCCATAAAAAAGGGGTGGCGAGCCTCGGGCCCGCCACCCCCCTTGCCCTGTGCTATGGCTGCGGAGTTATTCCGCCTCCACCATCAGGGTCAGTGTATCAGTGTGGTCATTGGTGGTCTCGGCCGCGGCCACGTCATCACCGGTAGCGGTGAGCTCCACAGTGATATTGGGCGCGCCGCCGCAATCCGGCTGCGTGGTATCCGCGTCGGCGTGGCCACTATTCAGGGTGCCCTCATCAAGCGCACCGCCCTGCCAGTTGACCGTGTAGGGCACGGTGCTGGTGCCGCCGTCGGAAAGCAGGAAGTCGCCGGTGCCGTTGGCGCTGGAAGCGGTCACGCCATAAGTGCCGTCGATATTGCGGAACACGCAGAGGTCGTCGGTGCCAGTGAAGTCGTCGGTGGCTGCGTCATGGACCAGCTCCACGTCATTGAGCTGGCTGATCCGGATCATGTCCGGAATCTGCAGCAGCACTTCCAGCGTGCCGGTGGAAGTGGCTCCGGCGCCAACGGCCATGTCACCATCGGTAGCCGCCATGGTGCTGCCGGAAAAGGCGAGGCCGCCTGCTGCGAGTGCTGCGATCAATTTCTTGTTCATGGGTTATCTCCCCCGAAAGCTTGCTGAATGTCATGGGGTGGCTTCGATCCCTAATGTAAAGATTCGAAAACCACGGTGGGAAGATAGTACCACTCTGGCATCAGGCGTGAACCCGTTCACAGTACTCGGTATGTAAAGGCCGACGGGCGGTAGGAAATTCCACCTGAAAAGGCGACCTTTCCACGATTCATGCCAACAAACATCAAGAAATGTAAAACGAAATGTAAAGCAGGGGGAAAGGGCCACCGTTTGCCAGGACCTCCGTGCCAGCTTTCACAAGACCCAGGGCATCAGCGAGGCCAGCACCAGCGCACAGAGCAGGTCCATGGGCATACCCGCCCGGATCATGTACCGCTGGGGCACCATCCCGCTGCCGAAGACCATGGCATTGGGGGGCGTGGCCACCGGAAGCATGAAGACACAGGAGGCCCCCACGGCAATCAGCAGTGCCACCGTGGTTTCGCCAAAGCCCACGGCGGCGGCCACCGGCATCATCAGCGGTATCATCAGCGCCGCCGTGGCGGTATTGCTCATCAGCTCACTGAGCAGGATCACAGCCAGCACCACCAGAAAGAAGAACAGCCAGCGATTCTCCCCCGGCAACAGCTCGCGCAGCCCCTCGGCGAGAAACAGACTGGCCCCGGAATCGGTGACCAGGGTGCCCAGCGTCAGCCCGCCGCCGAACAGCAGCAGCACGCCCCAGTTGGTATGGCTTTCCATCTGCTTCCAGCGCAGGCAACCGGTGGCCCCCAGCAACACCAGCGCCAGCAGCGCCACCCAGGTATCAAAGTTCCGCTCGATGCCGAGCCAGGCGGACACCGGCGCACCGCTTACCCAGAGCGTGACCGTAAGCAGAAAGATCGCCACCGTGGCCCGCGGCCCGGCCCCGTCGGGAAAGGGCGCCCGCACACCGGTATCCAGCCGGGGCGTGTCCGCCTCGGGACGCCACACCAGCCAGAGCACCAGCGGCACCACGGGCAGCAGCACCGCCACCACCGGCAGCCCCACCGACAGCCATTCGCGGAAACCGATATCCAGGTGCCCGGCGGCAATGGCATTGGGCGGAGAGCCCACCAGGGTGCCGATCCCGCCGATATTGGCCGCCCAGGCCAGCCCCAGCAGCAGGAAAAGCCGGTAGCGCGGAAAGCCGTCGTTCAGGGGCGCCACCAGCCCCAGCGCAATGGGCAGCATCATCGCCGCCGTGGCGGTATTGCTGATCCACATGGAAAGAAAGGCGGTGGTCAGACCGAGCAGCAGGGCGGCCACAACCGGACGCCCCCCGGCCAGCGAAAGCAGCCTGCCGGCCAGCCAGCGGTCGATGCCGTGGGCGGTCAGCGCCGCGGCCAGGGCAAAGCCCCCCAGAAAGAGCCCGATCACCGGGTGGGCAAACCCGGAGAGCACCCGCGCCACATCTCCCAGCCCCAGCGCCGCGCCCACCACCGGCACCAGCAACGCCGTATAGGTCAGCGGCATCGCCTCGGTGACCCAGAGCGTGCCGGTGAGCACGAACAACGCCAGCCCCGCGCGAACCCCGGGCTCGGCCTCGGGCAGTAACCCGGCGGCCAGCGCCAGCACCACGGCAAGAAGAATCCGGAATGGCCTCATGGATGAAAGTCTGTCCCTGGTTTTTGCGCCCCTTCGGGGCGCGGCTGCGGGCTGCGAGCTACGAGCTGCGAGTGTGCGCGGCCTTCGGCCGCTCTCCCCACCCCGGCCCATCCAGGGCCTCGCAGAGCTCGGCCCGCTCCGGCGGCGGTCCGTCCATTGGGACGGACCTTGTTTCCGCCTCCGCCCCCTTCGC
>SLJS01000033.1 GCA_007135015.1 Alcanivorax sp.
ACCGCTTGCGCGGCCCGGAGCCTCGCAGAGCTCGGCTCGCTCCGGCGGCGGTCCGTCCATTGGGACGGACCTTGTTTCCGCCTCCGCCCACCCCTCGCGGGGGGAGGCTTCCAATCGCGAACGCCGGAGCAGTCAACAAGGGCTTTTGCGACACCCTCCACCGGGGAGGAACTGTTCTTTAGCGCCCGGTACCGGAATCCTGGGAAGGGCATCCCCTTCCGACCACCGACCACCGCCAACCGCCCACGCGCCCCGAAGGGGCGCATCTCGCCACTCGCCGCCCGCCCCTTGTCCCTTGCCCCTTGCCCCTTTCCCCTGCGCCCCTCCGGGGCGCTATCCCCTCTCGGGAAGCCGCCAGTCGATGGGTTCGCGGCCCTTTTCGATCAGGTATTCGTTGGTTCGGGAGAAATGGCCGCAACCGATGAAACCCCGGTGGGCGGAAAGCGGCGAGGGGTGGGGGGCCTGGAGGACCAGGTGGCGGTTGGGGTTGATGATGCGTCCCTTCTTCTGGGCGTAACTGCCCCAGAGCAGGAACACCAGGTCGTCGCGCTGGCGATTGAGACGGTCGATGGCGGCGTCGGTGAACTCTTCCCAGCCACGGTTCTGGTGGGAGCCAGCCTGGCCCTGTTCCACGGTGAGGGTGGCGTTGAGCAGCAGTACGCCCTGCTCCGCCCAGTGCTGCAGGCAGCCGTGATTGGGCGGCGGATGGCCGAGGTCGCGCTCGATTTCCTTGAAGATGTTTCCCAGGCTGGGCGGCAACTTCACGCCCGGGCGCACGGAAAAGCACAGCCCGTGGGCCTGATCGGGGCCGTGGTAGGGGTCCTGGCCGAGGATCACCACCTTGACCCGGTCGAAGGGGGTGCTGTTGAAGGCGTTGAAGATTTCCGGGCCGGGCGGGTAGATGACCTTGCCCTTGCGCTTTTCCGAGCGCAGGAACTCGCGCAGCTGCTGCATGCGCGGCTGGTCGAACTCCGAGGCCAGCACCTGCCTCCAGCCCGCCTCCAGCTGGATATTGTCCTGTGCCGTTTCGCTCACTGTTGCGCCTTGCCGACCACCATATCCAGCATGTGACGAACCCGCGCGCGCACCGCCGCCTCGTCCAGCAGGGGATCCTCCACCAGAAGGCGCCCTTCCAGGTTGAGAATGCCCGCGAACATCAGTTCCGCGTCCAGCTCCGGCTCCGGGGTCGCCAGTTTCTCGCAGGCACGGACCACCGCCGAGCGCTGGGCCTGGATATAGGCGCCGGCGGCCTCGCGCAGGCGCTCGTCCAGCATCGCTTCCTGAAAGAAGGCCTGCTCGGCAAGCAGGTGTTCGCGCTGTTCGCGCACTTCACGAAAGATGAAAGCCGTGGTCATGTCCGCCAGCGAATCGATCACCCGGTCGCGCTGCGCGGCATCCCCCAGGTCCCCGGCGTCAAACTGGTCAAGCAACTGAAAAGCCTGGTCACGGAACGGCTCGATCACCTCCTTCATGGCCTGCTCGGCAAACAGACTGAAGGTATCCGCGATCAGATCGGAGATGTCCTTGAAATAATAGGTGGTCGCCGACAGGGGCACATCCGCCTCCCGGGCCACGGCGCGGTGACGCACCGCCCGCACGCCCTCGCGCACGATGATACGCAGGGCCGCCTCCAGAATGGTCTGCCGCCGTTTCTCGCTTCCGCTGCGACGTGCCTTCCGGCCCTGATACTGAATCGGTGAGGACATATGCTCGACCTGCATTGTTGTCATTGTCATGGGACCACCCCGTCCGGCTTCCTGTCCGAAATCCGCGCACCGGACTCGCCCGGCACGGCGGCTAGGCGCCCGCCTGTCTGGGGCGCATGTGCGGGAACAGTATTACATCCCGGATGGACGGCGAATCGGTAAAAAGCATTACGAGACGATCAATGCCGATGCCCTCGCCCGCGGTGGGCGGCAGGCCGTATTCCAGCGCGGTGATGTAATCCTCGTCGTAGAACATGGCCTCGTCGTCACCGGCTTCCTTCTCTTCCACCTGCCGGCGAAAGCGCTCCGCCTGGTCCTCGGCATCGTTCAGCTCGGAGAAGCCGTTGGCGATCTCGCGGCCGCCGACAATCAGCTCGAAGCGCTCGGTGACCTCCGGGCGCGCGTCCAGGCGACGGGCCAGCGGCGAGACCTCCGTGGGATACTCGGTGACGAAAGTGGGCTGGCGCAGCCGGTCCTCCACATGTTCCTCGAAAATCTCCATGAGGATACGCCCCCAGCCGGCGCTGTCCTCCACAGGCACTTCCAGGCGCTTTGCCGCCTTGCGCAGGGCGGCCTCGTCATCGATCTCCGCCTCGCTCACATCGGTGTGGCGCAGCACCGCCTCGCGCACGGTCAGCCGCTCGAAGGAGGCGCCGAAATCATACTCCTCGCCCTGGTATTCGATCCGCGTGCTGCCCAGCACCGTTTCAGCCAGCGAACGCAGCAGCCGCTCGGTGCGATCCATCAGGTCACGGTAATCCGCGTAGGCCTGGTAGAACTCCAGCATGGTGAACTCGGGATTGTGCCGGGTGGACAGGCCCTCGTTGCGGAAGTTGCGGTTGATCTCGAACACCTTCTCGAAACCGCCCACCACCAGACGCTTGAGATACAGCTCCGGCGCCACCCGCAGGTACATGTCCATGTCCAGGCTGTTGTGGTGCGTAATGAACGGCCGCGCCGTGGCGCCGCCGGGAATCACCTGCAGCATGGGCGTTTCCGCCTCGATGAAACCCTCGCCCAGGAAATGACCTCGGATGCCGCTGACCAGCGCCGAGCGCACCCGGAAGATCTCGCGGGTGTCCTCGTTGACCATGAGATCCACATAGCGCTGGCGATAGCGGGTTTCCGTATCGGACAGGCCATGGTGCTTTTCCGGAAGCGGGCGCAGGGATTTGGTGAGCAGCACGTACTCATCCATCATCACATAGAGATCGCCCTTGCCGGAGCGACGCAGTCGCCCGCGCGCACCCACGATATCGCCGATGTCCCAGTGCTTCGTGTCCTTCTGCACTTCCTTTGTGGCGTAGATCTGGATGCGCCCGCTCATGTCCTGGAGCACCTTGAAGGCCTTGCGATCAAGCATCATGCGCCCGGCCACCGCCACGACGATGTCGCGTTCCTCAAGCTCCTCGCGGGAAACCTCGCCGTATTGCGCCTCCAGCTCCGCCGCCGTGCTGTCGCGACGAAAGTCATTGGGAAAGGCATTGCCCTCGTCGCGAATGGCCCGCAGCTTCTCGCGCCGCTCGGCGATCAGGCGGTTCTCGTCCTGCTGCGTTTCGTGATCCGGCTTGTCCGTCATAATCAGTTTCGCCTGTGTCCTGTTTCAACCCGGTTGGCCTGAACCTCGCCCCGGAGCAAGGCTACCGCAAAAGAGCCCCATGGCACCCGCAAGCGCGCACTCCCCCGCCAGGGGAGACGTCACTAAAAGCCCCTCTCCCCTGGTAGAGGGGTTGGGGAGAGGGGGAAGGCTACGGCAGTCGCACTGCTCGACGCTTTCCCGTACTTCCTCCCCCTCTCCCTGTCCCTCTCCCACAAGGGGAGAGGGGACTCTCCAGCAGGGCCGTGCCACTGAAGCCCCTCTCCCTTGATGGGAGAGGGGTTGGGGAGAGGGTGA
>SLJS01000312.1 GCA_007135015.1 Alcanivorax sp.
AGGGTGAGCCAACAGGGTGAAATGAGGATGATCCATGGCTTTCAGGATGCGCTCGGTTTGCCGGGCGCGGGACAAGCCAAAACGGCTGTGCACCGCGCCGACAACCAGATCCAGTTTCGTAAAGAACGCGTCCTCGATGCCAAAGGAAGCCTTGAAGTCACTATCGGACTCCTCCAGCAGAACATTGGTGAACAACCCCGTGGAGCCGCCGATATAAACGCCCGTAAAGTCTCCAGCAGCAGTGCCCATGGAGGCAGTGCCAAGCATGGCGCCGATGAGCATCCCTGTCATTTTCCTTTTCATTACTGGTTCCCCTTCTATGTGCAACAGTTACGAAGCGGGGGATGATACCGGCGATTTCATGGAGAATGAAGAAGTCAGCCTTGTTATCTTGCGTTGCGGTATTGGTAATTGGGGCCGCATTCCCGAATAACCTGATATCACAGTGACACTAGTCGCATCGGGATTTTCCCTTTCGGCCGCACCGGCCATGAAGCTTGTCCGGTTTGCATACAGCATTGCATAATAATTTCCCCCCCGGGCGGAATGCCCGGTTCTCCACAACCTGAAAGGAGGCAGGTATGGCACTCAGTGATCGCATTTCATCCATTGATCAGATTGCGGACGCATTGCCCGTTTCGCGGGAATTGCTCGAACGTCTGGGTGTGCTCAGCTCGCAGGTGGCGCGCAAGATTGCCATCGAACAGGTGAGCGTGAATGAAGGCACTCTCAAGGACGTTCATGTGGACAAGCTGGCGCTTGGGAGCGCCTCGATCGGGAAGATCGAGGTGGCAGACACCAGGGCGAATCTCAAGCAGAGCAGTGCGAAGCTCAACCAGGTGCGAAGCATTCTGGAGCTCGGGTTGTCGCTGGACTGGGAGGTGGATCTTGGCTGGCTTGGAAGCTGGGACGGCAGCGATGATCTCGGTTCCATCGATATCCCGGTCCCGGAGGAGAACCTGACGATTCCGGACCTGGATGATGTAGAACTGGACATCCCGAAAATCAGCATCCCCTCGGTGGTGGCGAAGATGGAGCCGGTGAGCCATTTGCCGCTGGGCGATTTCAAGCTGTCGAAGGCACAGATCGACGAGCTGGTGCTGCCGAGCGCCGGGCTTTCCGTCAGTGGCATGGGGGTCGGCGATCTGTCGCTGAGTTCGCTGAATCTGCCCGGGGCGGATGCCTCGTCGCTGTCTCTGAAGGAGGGCTCGCCCACAGCGAAGGTGACGCTGCCCGGCGCAAGCGTCGGCGATCTGAAGATTCCCGAGGTGAATCTCCCCTCGATCACCAGCGGCAATATCGCCACGGCGGCCCACCCCTCCACACACAGCATCACCGCGAACCTGGGGATTCTCAAGGTTACCCTTTCGGTTTCGCCGGTGGTGCATCTGGATATCGGCTCCATGTCAATCAGTGATGCGAAGCTTGGGGCGAATATCGGCGAGGTCTCCCTGAATGAGATTTCGCTTCCGGTGACGCTGGAGGGGCTGAGCGCTTCCGGGGTGGACCTCAACGAGGTCCGTGTGGACAAGATTACGTTCTGACTAGTGTATCTCCGGGACGGTAAAAGGAGGACGCAACATGAAGTGCATGACTCACAGGGAATTCGAAGAACGTTGGGAAAAGGCGCGGTGCGCGCCGCAGCGGCTGGAGATCGGCACGGGCAAGCGGCCGCGGATCAATCTGTCGCTGAATACCGTGATCGAAAATTATCTTTCCCGTCTGGAACGTGCGGTGCAGGCCCATGACCTGGACAGGGAGGATTGCGAGGAGCTGCGCAGCCGGTTCGAGGAGCTGCGGCCGCTGGTCCGGAAGGTCGAGCAGCAGGCTTCCCGGTTTCTGACAATCTGAACGGCCGCGGCCCTGCGCGGCTTATAGAGCGCGTGATGAGCGCGTAAAGGCCGCGCTGCCTCCTCTGGCGGCGCGGCCATTTCAATCCTGGCGCAACAGGTCGTATAGTGGAGAAAAACAACACAAGGGAGAAACACCATGTTGCGCAAGGCCTTCCTGCCTGTTATTCCCGCACTGTTTCTGATCGTTGGCTGCGGAGCGCCGCCGGACGAGCCCGTTGGGCTGGAGTTGCTCGAAGAGGAAGGGGTGCTCATGGTGGCCACGCGCAACGGCTCCACCACCTATTACCTGGACCGCCACGAACAGCCCGTCGGCCCCGAGTACGATCTGGTCACCGAGTTTGCTGACGCACACGGCTGGGAGGTGGAATGGCGGATGTATGATTCCACCGCGGAGGTTCTGGAAGCCCTGGAGAAGAGCACTACACATCTGGCGGCGGCGGGGCTGACGCACCGGGCCTCGCGGGATGAGCGCTTCGTCCGGGGGCCGGCGCACACCGAGATCTCGGAACAACTGGTCTGCCACCGGGAGCTGCGGCCCCGGCCGCGCAAGCCGGCGGACCTGGCCGGTCTGGATATTCGCGTGACCGCCGAGTCCAGCTATATCGAAACCCTGGAAGGCTTTCAGGCGGATCATCCGGGCATCGAATTTGCCACCGATGATAGCCGCTCGACGGAGATACTGCTCTCCCGGGTGGCCGAGCAGCGTATTGATTGCACCGTGGCGGACTCGAACATCGTGCGGGTCACCCGCCGCTACTGGCCGCATCTGGCGGTGGCGATGGATCTGACCGATCAGCACAATCTGGGCTGGTACCTGCCCGAGGGGAACCAGGAGCTGGCCAATCAGGCGCGGGAATGGATGAACAGCCGCGATGGCAACGAGGCACTGGACGCGATGGAAAGCCGCTACTATGCCTATATCGATGATTTCGACTTTGTGGATATGCGGGCCCTGAACCGCCGCATCGATGACCGGCTGCGCAGATACCGTCAGGATTTCATTCGCGCCGAACAGGAAACGGGCATGCCCGCCGATTTGCTGGCGGCGCTGTCCTATCAGGAGTCGCACTGGGACCCGGAGGCGCGCTCGCCTACCGGGGTCCGTGGCATCATGATGCTGACGCAACGCACGGCCGAGTCGCTGGGCGTGGACCGGCTGAACCCACGCGAGGCCATTCGCGGCGGTGCGCGCTATCTCGCGACGATGCACGAACGTTTGCCGGACAGCACACCGGAGCCGGACCGCACCTTCCTGGCGCTGGCCAGTTACAACATCGGCCGCGGCCATCTGCTTGACGCACGGCAGCTTGCGCGCAATCTGGACAAGAACCCCGATTCCTGGGACGACATGCGCCAGGTCCTGCCGCTGAAGGCAGACCCGCGTTATTATCCGAGCACCCGTTACGGGTACGCCCGCGGTTATGAGCCGGTGCATTTTGTGCAGCGCGTCCGCAACTATCGGGACGTGATTGCTCCGGCATTCGAGTAGGCCGGGAACAGGCGCTCTGGAATCTCTCCCTGCCCCTCCACATGGAGGGTGTCGTAAAAGGCAGGTCAGAACGCAGCGTTGCTGGAGGTCCCCTCTCCCCTGGTGAGGGTGTCGTAAAAGCCCCTCTCCCCTCGTGAGGGTGTCGTAAAAACCTGCTGACTGGTGCGGCGCCTCCGATTGGAAGCCTCCCCCTGCGAAGGGGGGCGGAGGCGGGAGAAGGTCCGTCCATTGGGACG
>SLJS01000124.1 GCA_007135015.1 Alcanivorax sp.
AGCGCTGCTTGCAGCGCGAAAGCCCCGGATTGCGGCATGGTGCCGGATTCTTCGCGCTGCAAGCAGCGCTCCTACAACTTTTTTTGACACCTTCGCGAGGGGGGGTGGGGTGCGGCGAAGCCGCGCAGGACCGACCGCCGACAACCGGCCGCCGGGCACTGAATTTCAGCCGGTGAGGCGTTCCTTGACGCGTGCGCTGACGGCGCCCATGTCCGCGCGGCCCTGTGCTTTCGGCTTGAGGATGCCCATCACCTTGCCCATGTCCTGCATGGACGCGGCTCCGGTTTCGGAGATCGCCTCGTCGATCAGGGTGTCGATCTCGGCGTCGCTGAGGGGCTGGGGGAGAAACTCCCGCAGGAGGGCGATCTCGGCTTCTTCCTGGTCGGCCAGGTCGTCGCGACCGGCATCGCGGTACTGCTTGAGCGAGTCCTGGCGCTGCTTGACCAGCTTGTCGAGGATAGCCAGCACGTCGTTGTCACCGAGTTCCCGGCGCTCGTCGATTTCCACCTGCTTGAGCGCGGACGAAACCATGCGAAGTACCCCGAGACGTTTCTGGTCCCGGGCCCGCATGGCGTCCTTGATGGCGTTGTTGATGCGTTCCCGGAGCTCGCTCATGGGAATTCGCCGGCTCGTCAGTACATGCGTTTGCGATGAAGCTGCTCGCGCTGGAGCTTCTTCATGTGGCGCTTGACCGCGGCGGCGCGCTTGCGCTTGCGCTCCTGGGTGGGCTTCTCGTAGTACTCGCGACGACGCACTTCCGAGAGGACGCCCGCCTTTTCGCAGGAACGCTTGAAGCGGCGCAGGGCCACGTCAAAGGGCTCGCCTTCCTTTACCTTGACCTGAGGCATGCAGTTCTCACCTTCCAGTATCGATGATCGGTTGCTCCGTTCCCGGCGGGTGCGCCAGGGCTCCCCGCTGCGGGGAGGCGGCATTCTACCGGAGCCGAGCGGGAAAGCAAAGCCGCTGATGGGCGCTAACCGCCCGCTCCGGGGGCTGGTATGATGCCGCCCGGGAACTGAGACAGTGAATGCTCCATGCGTGTTCTGGGTATCGAAACCAGTTGTGACGAAACCGGCGTGGCGGTCTACGACAGCCGCGACGGCCTGCTGGCGGAGGCGCTCTACAGCCAGGTGGCCCTGCACGAAAAGTGGGGCGGCGTGGTGCCGGAGCTGGCCAGTCGTGACCATGTGCAGCGGCTGCTTCCGCTGGTGGATCAGGTACTTGCCGAGGCGCGTACCGCCCCGGAGCAGCTTGACGGCGTGGCCTACACCGCCGGTCCCGGCCTGGCCGGAGCGCTGCTGGTGGGGGCCTGCACCGCCCGGTCGCTGGCGTTCGGCTGGGGCATTCCGGCATTGCCCGTGCACCATATGGAAGGTCACCTGCTGGCGCCGCTGCTGGAGGAGGACCCGCCGGCGTTTCCCTTCGTGGCCCTGCTGGTCAGCGGCGGCCATACCCTGCTGCTGGAGGCACGGGGGGTGGGCGACTATGTGCCGCTGGGCGAGTCCGTGGACGACGCCGCCGGCGAGGCCTTCGACAAGGCCGCCAAGATGCTGGGGCTGGGTTACCCGGGGGGGCCGCGGATCGCCGCGCTCGCCGAAAGGGGCGACCCGGGGCGTTTTCGCTTCCCCCGGCCCATGACCGACCGGCCCGGGCTGGACTTCAGCTTCTCCGGGCTCAAGACCTATTGCCTCAACACCATTGCCGACTGCGGCGGCCGTGAGGCACTGAGCGAACAGGACAGCGCCGATATTGCCCGTGCCTTCGAAGAAGCCGTGGCCGACACCCTGATGATCAAGTGCCGCCGGGCCATGGAGCAGACCGGCCTCGAGACCCTGGTGATTGCTGGCGGAGTGAGCGCAAACAAACGCCTGAGAGCGCGTCTGGACCAGAAGCTTTCCTCCGGCGGTATCCGCGTCTGTTACCCGCGCCTGGACCTGTGCACCGACAACGGCGCCATGATCGCCTTCGCCGGGGGGCTGCGCCTGGCCGCCGGCGAGCGGCCCGACGATCTCGCCATCCACGTCCGCGCCCGCTGGCCCCTGGCCGAACTCAACCCGGTAGCGACGGATCGCCCGGACGAAAACCGGGGAGCGTAGTGGGTGGCCCTTCGGGCCAGGGTGGCGAGCTACGGGCTACGAGCTGCAAGAGACGAGTAAGTGAAGGGGTGCGCTGAAGGGCTCCGGATTGCGGTCATTGGCCCTGTATCCAGGCGGTGGCTTCAGGATGGTCCCTTTGAACTTTATGGAGTGACCGTTCCAGTTTGTCGGCCCAGCCTTTTCCCTGCTGTACAAGTGCTTCCCGAGCTTGCGGGAGACCGTCCGGCGCTTCTTCCTTCAGCACTTCGAGTAGTTGTGCGGCCTGGGTCCGGTCCTTCGGCCGCTCTGGTTGCATCCACAGGGGGCAATTGTGACAGGCCCAATCCGTTATCCTACGTGGCCCGAAGGGCCAGCCCGCATGAATGGTGACAGGCACAATCCTTTGTCCTGAAATGAATGGAGACAGGCACAGTCCGTTGCCCTGATTCGTGCCTGTCTCCATTCGGGGGGTACCGAAAGGTGGTTTACTCTCCCCAGACGGACTCCGGGGGTCTGGGAGGCGGGCCGGTCACGCCCGGGCGGGGGCGGATGCGGGTGGCGAGCAGGTCGCACCAGAGATCCAGGTGCTGCTCGAGCATGCGTTCGTCGCGGACAAGGTGGCGGTCGAGGACCATGCTGCGCAGCAGCCACTGCGAGAGCACGACCAGCGGGACGGGGTCGGCGCTCTCGTCCAGGGGTTCGAAGTAGTGTTCCGCGGCCCCGCGGATCAGCTCGTAGCCGGACGTCCAGAGGCGCTCCATGATCACCGCGAGTTCCTCGTCATGGCGGCTGGCCAGCAGAAGCTCCAGCAGCATGGCGTGCTCCCGGGCGCAGAACACGGTCCGCCAGCTGCTGAACACCATGGTGCGCAGGCGGTCGTCGGAGTCCGCCAGATTCACGAAGGCCTCGCCCAGCTGGATATAGACCCGGCGCACCAGGTGCCGTGCCGCCGCCTCAATCAGCGCCGCCTTGGAGGGGAAGTGGTGCACATGGGCGCCCCGCGAGACCCGGGCGCGCGCGACAATGCGGCTGATGGTGGTGCCGGCATAGCCCTCGGTCTCCAGGCAGCTCAGGGTGGCGTCGATCAGGCGCCGCCGCATGGCCCTGCTGCGGTCTTCCTGCCGTCGCCGCGCCGGGGACTGCTTGCCGGTTACACCCGGGTCCGCCATGTCTTCTCCTGTTGCCCGTTAACGAGGAAAGCCGTCCTGTCCGACCGGGACAATACGGCCCGGGCCGGCACAAAACAAGTTGTACGTACGTATTGTAACTTGTAGAGTCGGGCGATTGCGATAACCGGAGAGATCCACCCATGAGTGACCTGCAGATCCCGAAGCCCGTGGCCCCCATGGTCCCGCGCACCCTGTTCAACGAAGACCATGAAGCCTTCCGCGCCACCGTGCGGCGGTTCTTCGAGACCGAGATCGGCCCCTACCACAAGAAGTGGGAGACCCAGCAGCATCTCGATCGCGAGCTCTGGAACAAGGCCGGCGAGCTGGGCATGCTGTGCCCCACCATGCCCGAGGAATATGGCGGTTCCGGCGTGGACCGTCTCTACAGCATGATCATGATGGAAGAGCAGGCTCGGGTGGGCGATTCCGCCAGTGGCTTCTCCCTGCACTCGGATATCGTCGCCAACTACATCCTCAACTTCGGCACCGAGGAGCAGAAGCAGAAATGGCTGCCGAAGATGGCTACCGGTGAAGTCGTAGGCGCCATTGCCATGACCGAGCCGGGCACCGGCTCAGACCTGCAGAGCATCAAGACCACCGCGAAACCGGACGGTGACGACTATGTGCTCAACGGCTCCAAGATCTTCATCACCAACGGTTACCTCTGCGACATGGTGGTTGTGGTGGTGAAGACCGGCGACGGGGAGAAGGGCTCCGAGAACGTCTCGCTGCTGATCGTGGAAGCGGACCGCGAGGGCTTTACCAAGGGCAAGCCCCTGGAAAAGGTGGGCATGAAGGGCCAGGACACCTGCGAGCTGTTCTTCAACGACGTGCGGGTGCCGAAGGACAACCTGCTCGGCCAGGAAGGCATGGGTTTCATCATGCTGATGAAGGAGCTCGCCTGGGAGCGCATGATGATCGCCATTATCTGTGCAGCCGGTGCCGAGTTTGCTCTGGCCACCACCGTGGAATACGTCAAGGAACGCAAGGCCTTCGGCAAGCCGATCATGGCCTTCCAGAACACGCGCTTCAAGCTGGCCGAATTGCGCTCGCAGGTGCAGATCGCCCGTGTCTATGTGGATCGCTGCATGGAGCTGGTGCTGGAAAACAAGCTCGGGCCCGAGGCGGCCTGCGCGGCGAAGTACTGGGTCTCGGACCTGATCAGCGAAGTGGTGGACGAATGCGTGCAACTGCACGGTGGTTACGGCTACATGATGGAGTATCCCATCGCCCGGGCCTACATTGATACGCGGGCCAACCGTATCTACGGCGGAACCAACGAGATCATGAAAGAGCTGATCTCGCGCAGCATCTGATGAAACACAGACGGCCCTTCGGGGCCGTCTTTGCATAAGGGAGCATGGATCATGAGCAAGCACCGATTTGATGACCGCGTCGCCATTGTCACCGGCGCCGGTGGCGGCCTGGGCCGTTCCCATGCCCTGCTGCTGGGCAGCCTGGGCGCGAAGGTGGTGGTCAATGACCTGGGCGGCAGCGCCCACGGCGACGGCAAATCCTCGGCGGCTGCCGACCAGGTGGTCGAAGAGATCCGCGAGGCCGGCGGCGAAGCCGTGGCGAACTACGATTCCGTCGAGGAAGGTCAGAGCATCGTGCAGACGGCCCTGGATACCTGGGGCCGGGTGGACATCGTCATCAACAACGCCGGCATCCTGCGCGATGTGAGCTTTCACAAGATGACCCACGACGACTGGGACCTGGTGCTGCGTGTGCACCTGAATGGTTCCATGGCCGTGAGCCACGCGGCCTGGCCGGTAATGCGCGAGCAGGGCTACGGCCGCATTCTCATGACCACTTCCGCGGCCGGCCTTTACGGCAACTTCGGTCAGGCCAACTACACCGCCGCCAAGCTCGGCATCGCCGGACTGGCCAATACCCTGGCGGAAGAGGGCCGCAGCAAGAATATCCATGTGAACACCATCGCCCCCATTGCCGCTTCACGGCTTACCGAAACCGTGATGCCGAAGGAGCTGCTCAAGAACCTGAATCCGGAAGCGGTGAGTCCGCTGGCGGCCTGGTTGTGTCACGAGGACTGCGAGGAAACCAAGGCCATCTTCGAAGTGGGTGCCGGCTATATCGGCAAGCTGCGCTGGGAGCGCAGCAGGGGCCACTGCTTTCCGCTGGGCAAGGCGTTCAGTGTGGATGACGTGGCGAAGCGGTGGAATAAGATCAACGACTTCACCGACGCCGAGCATCCCTCCAGCGTCAACGAATCCTTCATGCCGATTCTGGAAAATATCAACAATCCCAGCCTGGGCGGCAACGAGTTCATCGATCTCGACGAGGCCAGCAAGGCGGAACTGGAACTGGAGTCCGGGTACGACGAGAATGACCTGGCCCTTTACGCCCTGGGCGTGGGCGCCGGCCGCGACCCCATGGACGACAGCGACCTGAAATTCGTCTATGAAATGCACCGCGACTTCCAGGCGCTGCCCACTTTCGCGGTCATGCCCCAGTCCAGTGCCATGCTCAAGGCGGCAAAGGAAGGCAAGTTTGCCCTGCCTGGAATGAACTTCGGCCTGGACCGGCTGCTCCATGGCGAGCAGTACACCGAGATCAAACACCCGATCCCGCGCAAGGCGAAGCTCAGGCATGTGTTCCGTTTCAAGGAAGCCTTCGACAAGGACCCCAACGCCGTGGTGACCTTTGCCATTTCGTCGCAGGACGAGAACGGCAATGAGCTCATGTACAACGAGATGACCTCGTTCGTGAAGGGCGCCGGCGGCTGGGGCGGTGACCGCGGCCCGAGCGGCGACATCAATGTGCCGCCGGAGCGTGAGCCGGACGCGGTGATCGAGGAGCAGACCGATCCCAATCAGACGCTGCTCTATCGTCTTTCCGGGGACTGGAACCCGCTGCACGCGGACCCGAACTTCGCCAGGGCCTTTGGCTATAACCGTCCCATTCTCCACGGCCTGTGCACTTTCGGCTATGTGGGCCGCCAGGTGATCCGCGCCTTCTGCGACAACGACGGAAAACTGTTCAAGAGCATCAAGGTACGCTTTGCCAAGAGCGTCTTCCCGGGTGAGACCCTGGAAACGAGGATGTGGAAGGAATCCGATACCCGGATCATTGTGGAGACCCGCGTGAAGGAGCGCGACGAAGTGGTGATCCGCAACGCCGCCGTGGAGCTCTTCACCGAAGTGCCCGAGGAAGCGCCGGCATCGAAAGCAGGGGAGACCGAAGCCGAAGGGCAGGGCGGTGTTTCTGAAGAAATCACCCTCGATGATGTCTTCAGCGCCGTGTCCACGTACATCGGCCAGAACCCGGAGCTGGCGGACAAGACCGGCACCTGCTTCCAGTTCCACTTCAGCGACCCGGACCAGAGCTTCTTCATTGACCTGAAGAACGCTCCGGGCAGTGCCGGCCCCGGTGCCGCCGACAGCCCGGATGTGACCCTGGAGCTGGCCACGAAGCACGCCTTCAGCCTGTTCGGTGGCGATGTGGCCGAGGCCCAGAAGCTCTACTTCAGTGGGGACCTCAAGGTCACCGGCAACGTCATGGCTTCCAACAAGCTCTCGGCGCTTTCCGGCATGGACCCGAAACTGGTGGAAGAGGCCCGGGACAAACGTGTGGCAGAAGGTGGCGGTAGCAGCGGCGGGAAGGCCGCGAGCGATGGTGGCGCCGAACAGACCACACTCGACGATGTCTTTGGCGGCATCAATACCTATATCGCACAGAACCCGGAACTGGTGGACAAGACCGGCACCTGCTTCCAGTTTGTCTTCCACAACCCGGAGCAGAGCTTCTATATTGATCTCAAGAAGGCCCCGGGTGGCGCTGGTGCAGGCATGGCCGACGGTCCGGACGTGACGCTGGAGCTCGACACCGAACATGCCGAAACCCTGTTCGGCGGCGACCTGGCGAAGGTCCAGCAGCTCTACTTCGGTGGCGATCTCAAGATCGCGGGCAATGTCATGGCGTCCAACAAGCTCTCGGTGCTCCAGGGCATGGATCCGCAACTGGTGGAAGACGCCCGCCAGCAACGCCTGGCCGAAGGCGCGCCCACGGCTGCCTCGCAGACCTCGCAGCAGGCGACGAAGGAAGAGCCCCGTGCCGCCGAGGCTTTCGATACCCTGGCGAAGAAGTTGGCCAAAACCAGCGGCCTGGCCGGCGTGATCCAGTTCCATGTTACCGACCCGGAAGGTGACTGGCTGGTGGATCTCGCCGGACAGTCCGTGGAGCAGGACAAGGCCAAGGACGCTGGCGCGGTGGTCACCGTCGCCGACGGCAGGTTTGCCGACTGGGTGGAAGGCAAGCAGACCCTGCGCACGCTCTACCAGAAAGGCGAGCTGCGCGTGGACGGCGACGTGGCCCTGGTGCGTCAACTGGAACAGGTGCTCTGACACCGGAAACACGAGAGGAGACAGATCATGAATACGCGCGTGAATGTAATCGGTGTCGGCATGACGAAATTCGCCAAGCCCGGCGCCAGCCCCGACTACCATGAGATGGCCTCGGATGCCGGGCGCAATGCGCTCAAGGACGCGGGCATCCAGTACGAGGATGTTGAGCAGGCCTTCTGCGGCTACGTCTACGGTGATTCCACCTGCGGTCAGCGGGCCGTCTACGAGCTGGGGCTGACAGGCATCCCGGTGGTGAACGTGAATAACAACTGCTCCACGGGCTCTTCAGCTCTCTACCTGGCGCGTCAGGCCATCGAGAGCGGCGCGGCCGAGTGCGTGCTGGCGCTGGGTTTCGAAAAGATGGAACGCGGAGCCCTCGGGTCCAAGTTCAACGACCGCGAAAACCCCATGGGCCGGCACGCCGAAGTGATGGTGAATGAACAGGGTTTCACTCAGGCCCCGCCCGCCGCCCAGATGTTCGGCGGTGCCGGCCGGGAATACCGCTGGGAGCACGGCACCAAGCGAGAAACTTTCGGGAAGATTGCCGAAAAGGCCCGCCGGCATGCCAGCAACAACCCCTATGCGTTGTTCAATGACGTGCTCTCGCTCGACGAGATCATGGCTTCCGAGGAAGTCTTTGACCCGCTCACACGTTTCCAGTGCTGCCCGCCGACCTGTGGCGCCGGAGCGGCCATCCTCTGCTCGGACGCCTTTGCGAAGAAGCACGGCATCGACAATCCGGTTCATATCGCCGCCCAGGCGATGACCACCGACTTTTCAAGCAGTTTCGACGCGAAGTCCATGATCAAGATGGTGGGCTACGACATGACCACCGCTGCGGCGAAGCAGGTGTATGAAGCCGCCGGCATCGGCCCGGAAGACCTGGACGTAGTGGAACTCCACGACTGCTTTACCGCTAATGAGCTACTTACCTATGAGGGGCTGGGACTTTGCCCGGAAGGCGGCGCGGAAAAGTTTATCCAGGATGACGACAATACCTATGGAGGAAAGGTCGTGACCAATCCTTCGGGTGGGTTGCTTTCCAAGGGGCATCCGCTCGGTGCCACGGGCCTGGCACAGTGCACGGAGCTGGTCTGGCAGCTGCGCGGCCAGGCCGAGAAACGTCAGGTGGAAAACGCCCGCATCGCGCTGCAGCACAATCTGGGCCTGGGCGGAGCCTGCGTGGTCACGCTTTATCGGCGCGACTGAGGAGGCTGGCCGGGGCTCTGGCGGTCGGTGTTCCGTAGTTGATGGCCGATGATCACGGTCGGGAGCCAAGGGCGTGCACCCCACGCCTTGGCCATGGCTATCCCCGCCCTTACTGAAGCAGCTTCATCAGTTCCCGGTTGAATGCCGGCAGGTCCCCGGGGATCCGCGATGTGACAAGCCGGCCATCCACTACCACCTCCTCATCGCGGTAGATCGCCCCGGCGGCCGTGAGCTCGTCCTCCACCTTCGGGTAGGCGGTCATCTCGCGGTCTTCGATGACACCCGCGGCCGCCAGGATCTGTGGCCCGTGGCAGATGGCCGCCACCGGCTTGCCGGCCTTCATGAAGGCCCGGGCAATCTCCAGCACGGTTGCGTTTTCGCGTAGGGCGGCGGGGGCCTTGCCCCCCGGCAGTAGCAGTGCATCGTAGTCATCCGGGTTGACCTGTGCCACGTCCAGGTCCACGGCTACCCTGTAGCCCTTCTTGCCGGTGATTTCTCCGGCGCCGGTGGAGGCGACCTGCGTCAGGCCGCCGGCTTCCTGGGCCCGGTACATGGGCACCAGTAATTCCGTGTCCTCGAACTTGTCTGCCGAAATAATCAATACACGCATGGGTTGGCCTCCTTTTCTCTGGCCGGACGTGCCCGGAGGACTCGCCCGGGAATACAGTCGCCGTTTGGTGATTATGGCAGATGGACTCGGCGTGGGTTGATCCCCCGGGCCAGCCTCGCGGTCGTATATGGATGTTTGCTGGGCGCAGAGCCTGGGCCGGTTCCTCCGGTCTCCGGCCTGCGGTAGCCAGTCCCGGCAAAACTGATAGACTGGAAATTCGGGAAGCAGAGAAGAACAACGATGCGAATGCCCGTTCGCCTGGCCAGATTACTGTGCGGCATGGTCATTATTCTCTTGCCGAGCGGCGCAACCGGGGCGCCCGGCGCGTCGACGGTAACGGCGGCGGCCCTTCCGCTGGCCTCGCTGATGGAGCCGGACGGAAGCGGGCTGTACCAGCGCCTGATGGCCCGTGCCCTGGAGCCGCTTGATGTGGAAGTCAGGGAGGTCTTTTACCCCTACCGTCGCGCGCTTCAGGCCTTCGAGATGGGGCAGGTGGATTGCCTGTTTTCGCTCACCGATATTCTTCTGGAACGCTTCAGCGAAGACGAGGTGGTCTACAGCTTTCCTCTGGGAAAATTCAGTTTCCATATCTTCACTTCCGCGGAGGAGGAGCCCATCCGGTCCATTGCGGGGCTTGAAGGCAAGTCCGTGGGTATCATCATGGGTCACGAAGCCTATCTGGACAGCGTTCTTGGCGAAGGCTTTCAGACCGGAACGGCAAGGAATGATGCCCAGGCGGTACGAATGATGGGTGCCGGGCGTTTCGATGCGATCATTGCCGCCATTCCCGATATCACCCCCTTTCTCGATCAGTTGAATTACTCGCCGGACCACCCGGTGCTCGAGAGTTATGACAGGCTGAACTGTCACAACACTGATAGCAATCGGGAGTTTATAGGAGCGGTGTCCGCCGAACTTCTCCGGCTAAAGGGTGCAGGGGTCTATGAAGAGGAAGCGGGCGAGCTGTATGTTCCCTTTGATGCGGAGTAATTCAGGCTCCGGGGCGAGATGCCTTTTCGCAGCACCGTAGACCCCGATACGGGCCGCTCGAGCTTCCCACCAGGCGCCCGGGTTGCCCTTTTACGTTGCCCTCCATGTACTGGTTTGTAATGGGGGGCATCGGGAAAACTCCGTACAGGGTGGGGAGGTTCGCACCGGGCTGTTATCAGGTATAGGATATCCTGCTCCCGGATTGACCATGTCCCCGTGATGGAGAAGCCCATGACCCGCTCCTGCCCGATCTCCCGAATTCCCTTGCTGCTTACCCTGCTTGTTCTTTCCGGGTGCTCTGTTCTGGAGCAGCAGGTGGAGCAACGCAGCCCGGAGGCCAGGGTAGAGGGTGTCAGGGTTTCGGGGCTTAATTTCGAGCAGGTGCGGCTGCTTGTGGATGTGCAGGTCGATAATCCAAACCCGGTATCGGTAAGGATCGCGGGGCTGGATTACGAGGTTCGCCTTCACGGCGAACGGGCGTTTTCCGGTGAAAGCAGGGAGCCTTCCGAAGTCCCGGCCCGAGGCAGTGCCATGGTGTCGGTGCCCATCACTCTGACGTACCGGGAGCTTTATGAGGGTATTGCCGGATTGCGCGGCCGTGACAGGGTCGATTTCGACGTCGATGTGGGACTGGATGTGGGTATACCACTTCTGGGAAACCGACGGCTGTCGGCGAGCACCTCGGACACTCTTCCACTTCCGAAGTGGCCCGGTGTCTCGCTGAGCAACCTTCGTATTGAGCGGCTTGGCCTGGACGGAGCAAGCGTTGTGCTGGATCTTGGGGTCTATAACCCCAACAGTTTTGGCCTGACCGTTGACGGGCTACGCTATGATTTCAGCGTGAATGGCAGGGACTGGGCTCGGGGCGAGCTGGAACAGAGCGCTGTGGTGGACCCGGACGGCCGTGCAACACTTTCCATTCCTGTAGATGTGGATTTCGCGGCCCTGGGATCCGGAGTGTATCGGATGTTGCTCGAGGGGGGTGCCCTGGACTACCAGCTCTCGGGAAGGCTGGCCGGCACCGCAGGGGAAGGGTTTCCGGGTCAGTTCGAACTGGAGTTGAATGACTCCGGCGAAGTAAGCCCGGATCGTTGATCCGGCTCCTGCTTCGGGCTTTTCCGGTTAGTGCCCCTGCCAGTTGCGCATGCTGGTTGTCACGCCCAGAGCGCGGCCGATCATATCCAATAGCCCCACGGGCAACAGTTTGAGCAGCGGCGTGAGCTTGACCATGAATGGCTCCATCAGCATGGCGTCACCGCGCAGGCAGGAGGCAACAATCTTTTCGGCCAACTGATCCGGCTCCAGCATGCGTGTCAGTCGTGGAGGTTCCACGCCATTGAACATGCCGGTATTGATGTAGCTGGGGCAGACTGCGGTGACATGGATGTTATTGTGGCCTTCTTCTTTCAACTCGAGGCGCAGGGACTCGGAGAAACCGAGAGCCGCCCACTTGCTTGCGCAATAGCTGGTCCCGTAGGGAAGCCCCACCAGGCTCGAGGCGCTGGCGATATTAACGATTCGTGCCTCGGGGCGTTCCAGAAGATCCTGCAGGAACACCCAGGTTACGTTGGTCATGCCGGTAATATTGACGTCATAGGTGAGCTTGTGCTGCTCCAGGGGAAGTTGCAGAAAGTTTCCACCGAAGACCACCCCCGCATTATTGACCAGGACGTCAACAGGGCCGACGTCACGATAGATGCTTCCGCGCATCTCCCTGAGCGCCTCCACATCGGTCACGTCGGCGACATGGGCGGTTACGTCGTGCCCCTCATCTCGCAGCTCTTGCGCGGTGCGCTCCAGGGTTTCGCGGTTGATATCACTGAGTACCAGGGATGCGCCACTGCGCGCAAAGGCTTCCGCAATGGTACGGCCGATGCCCTGTCCGCCTCCCGTGATCAGTACGCGCTTGTTCTTCAGTGACATCATGGCAGGTCACTCCGGGTCATTTGATGTTTCCGATAGTGCTATACACCGAGTCTACAGAGGCGGTGTCCATTGATACTTGATCGAGCGCAATTCCGATAACGATTCCGCGGAACCCGAAACCCATTTTCAAACGCTCGTTTTATGGCTCTTGCAGATCTGGACAGGCACGAATACCGGGTGGCATGGCCAGAATTATGCCTGTCCTGAATTAGCGAAGATCCATGGGGAAGCGTACGGGGAAAAAGGCCAGCGGGGTGTCGGCAAGGCCTCGGGATGCCCGTTCGCACCAGGGACAGTTCCGGACAGGCACCATCATCAAGTTCAGGGCGCATAGGATCAGTACAGGCTTGAAATGGGTTCTGGAAGGACCAGGTTGATGGAGCGGGCAATGAGGCGGGTTGAGCCTCAAGGAAGCTGGGGGTTTTTGAGAGACTGATCAGGATTCACGGTATCTGACGGGGCCCTGAGTTTCTCGGGATACTATTCGGGAAAGGTCGTTACAGTAGTGTCAAGAACCCCTCTTTGGATCAGGAAGGGCAAAGCACCCGGCCTGGCGTGCGTGCTTGATCCATCGTCGCCCGGTCAGCTCGGTGAAACGCTGGATGCCGGCGGTTCCTCCCAGCGCCACCGGCCGGGGCAGCCGGAGCGCGCCGCGCATCTGGCTGAGCCAGCGACGATGGTCCAGCTGGAGCCGCTGCAGGATCGGAGGCAGCTCCGCGGGAATGGTGCCGGCCTTGTCAGGGCGCACGGCCCGGCCGGTCGAATCCACCAGCTCCAGATAGTCGCGCAGGCGAATTCCCAGGGGTCCCTGCTCGGCGCAGGCGGGCTCGTCGTCGCCGGGCAGGCGTAGCAGGCGTGGCCGCGGTGGCTCGTGTTCGCTGGCGGGTGCTGCATCCTGCCAGGCCTGGATGCGCTGCTGTACCGAGGTGTGGTCGGATTCCTCCGGCGTGGCGGCGACGCCAGCGCGCACCGGATTCAGGTCGATATAGACCATGCAACCGAGCACGGCCGGGTCGTCGAGGAGGGCCTGGCTGACGAAACGCTCCTCCCAGAACCGGCCCTTGCAGTGGTCTTC
>SLJS01000396.1 GCA_007135015.1 Alcanivorax sp.
CGTCCGAAGAATCTGTGGGCAAGACCTGGTTCGCCATGAACGCCAAGCCTATGATATAAGACATTATTTATTGTACAGAGCGCGAAATCGAGCAGCTTTATTTCCGGATACCGTTTTTAAGGACTCTCGCCAAGCCGCCAAGCACGCCAAGCACGCCAAGGGAATGGTATGTCATGACAGAGGATGAGATAGGGAAGCAGGTCGTCGATGCAGCGGTACGTATTCATCGTGAACTCGGCCCGGGTTCGCCTGCGCAGGGGGCGGCTCCAAAGGGGCCCCGAAAGCGAGACGCGCCTTGCCATAATGCCTTCACCCTTCCCGCAGGCCGGGCACGCGCAGGAAGGTTACCGCGGCATCTCTCCGACCACGCTCTTCGGGTCCAGCCGTTCCTGAAACCAGTTGATGCGCCAGCACAGGTGTGGCCCGGTGGCACGGCCGGTAGCGCCGACCCGGGCAATCTCTTCGCCCCGGTCCACTTGCTGGCCTTCACGAACCAGGATCTCGCTCAGGTGAAGATAGGTGGACGAGACTCCGTGCCCGTGATCAATGATCAGCGTCCCGCCAGAGAAGAACATGTCCTCATGAACCATGGTCACCTGCCCGCCGGAAGGAGCATGGACCGGCGTGCCTTCGGGCGCCGCAATATCCACCCCGTAGTGAGGGCGTCTCGGATGGCCGTCAAAAATTCGCTGGCTGCCGAAAACTCCCGTGATTCTCCCGGTTACGGGCCATTCAAAGCCACTGCGAAAATCGTTACGGGCGCTGCGGGTCTGCCGGGCCCTGGCAACCTTGCGTGCTTCGGCGCGAATGCGCTCGAGGCGCTCCTCGGGGGGTGTGACCGTCTCGGGTGGCGCACCATCGACATGCTGGATGTCCCATTCCCGCTCGGCCAGGGAAAGCTCCACCTCCTCCTGGTGGTCTCCCTTGCGGAACCGCAACAGGGCCTTTCCTTCCTCGTCACGGCCGAAACCGAACACGAAATAGCCCTCGTCATCCACGTCCAGGGAACGCTCGCCGAGACGGACTTCGACATCGGGAAGCGTGCGGCCGACAAGAAGCGCTCCGGGACGCGGCTCCCCGTCGAGCTCCCGGAGCAGACTGCCGGACTCAATGCCCGCCACGGAAAAGTGAAAGGGAAGCAGGAGAACCAGAGTCAGAAACCAGAACTTGAAACCGCCGGCCTGGACGGGGAATCTTCTACTGCAGGTACTCACTCGCGTCCTCCACATCAAGCTGTTCCGGGGCCAGGACTTCCCTGCCGTATTTCTCCCAGACCCTGTGACGGACGAAAAGTTCGAAGATATCCGGGTCGATATGATCGTTGTCCCGCATCTTTCTGAGTATTCCGAGTGCCTGGGAGAGTTTCATCGGATCCTTGTAGGGCCTGTCCTTGGCGGTCAGGGCCTCGAAGATATCCGCCACCGCCATCATCCTGGCAGGAATCGACATCTCGTCGCGGGTCAGGCCGCGCGGGAACCCGGTCCCATCCATCTTTTCGTGGTGACCACCCGCATACTCGGGCACGCGCCGAAGCTTCCTGGGAAAGGGAAGCTCCTCGAGCATATCGATGGTCACGCGCATGTGATCATTGATGATTTCACGCTCTTCGTGAGTCAGCGTACCCCGCTCGATGCAGAGGTTATAGACTTCGTCCTCGGTCAGAAGTGGCTGCTGCTCACCATTCGCATCCGTCCATCGGGTGCGGGCCAGCTCCCGGACGCGATCCTGATCCTCCTGTGCCATGAACTCACCGCCCTTGTTGGCGCGACGGACAAACCCGAGATCCTCATCCAGCTTTGCCAATTCCGCATCTAGCTGCTGCTGAAGGGATTCGCGCCTGTCGGGCTCATCAAGCATGGCCTGAAGGTATTCGTTGCGGCGCTGCTGGCGCAACGCCGCAAACCGGGTCGCCACTTCCTGGATGCGATCATGGAGCGTGTGCAGCTTGGTGGACTTGTCCAGCACCGAGTCCGGTGTCGAGAGCTTGCCGCAGTCATGCATCCACCCGGCCACATGAAGCTCGTACCATTCGTCCTCGTTGAGGTTGAAATCACGAAACCTGTCGTCGTCCCTGCAGGCCGCTTCGGCAATGAGTTCGGTAAGCAACGGCACCCGCTGGCAGTGCCCGGAGGTATGCGGGCTCTTGGCGTCAATGGCCCGGGCAATCACCTTGATGAACGCATCGAGAAGGTCCTTGAGCTCCTGGACCAGGATCTGATTGTTCAGCGCGATGGCCGCGTAGCTGGCCAGGGCACGGGCCAGCGGCTCCACCTGGGAGGAAAAGGGGATGATCTCGCCGGTTTCCGGATGCCGTGCGTTAACAAGCTGCAGTACGCCGATCACCTCGTTCTGGTGATTCATCAGCGGGATCGTCAGAAAGGAGGTGGAACGATAGTTGTTTGCTTCATCGAAAGCCTTGGTGCCGGAGAAATCAAAATCGCGGCTTTCGTAGGCATCGGGGATATTGATGATATCCCCGGTGAGCGCCACATGCGCGGCGATATGATGATGATTCTCGCTTCCGTCCTCATCGCGAAGAGGAATGGACGGCAACGAAATGGCATCGCCGCCGGAACCTCCCTGGCAGATCCCCAGGCTGTCGTTACGCACCAACGCAAACTCCAGCCGGTCCCGGCCTTCTTCCTCATCCCGCAAGAGGTACAGAGTGCCCCCATCAGCGTGCGTGATGCCCTGGGCCTCTCCGAGGATGCGCTCGAGCAGCCGCCCGGTGTTGGGCTCACCGGAGAGTTCAACCAGCAGCTCCCGCTGGTCATGCATAAGCCGCTGCTGCTGCAGCGCGGCCGCGGCAAAGCCGGCCAGCACCTCGACCACGGGCTCAACCCGCGGATCAAAGGCCACCACCTCGCCGGACTCATCGGTGGCATTGAGCAGCTGCATGACGGCCACCAGTTCCCCGAAGTCGGTCTTCAGCGGAACCGCCAGGATGGACGTGGAATGGTAACCGAACTGCTCATCAAAGCGCCGGGTGCCGGAGAAATCGTACCCTTCGGCGTTATAGGCATCGGCGATATTGACCAGCTTGCCGGACAGGGCCGCATGGGCGGCGATATGGGCATCGTTGGGCCGGCCCTGCTCGTACAGCGGTATGGCCGGATACTCCATGCTGCGCGCACTGGTGCCACCGAACCGCAGCCCCAGGGACCGGTTGCGCACGATGGTGAACTCCAGGCGCATGTCCTCGCCCCGGCCCTCGGCCAGGTAAAGCGTTCCCCCATCCGCTCCAGTCAGGTACTGCGCCTCTTCCAGAATGGTCTCACACAACCGTGCAATATCACGCTGCGCGGTAATACGGCGGGCTACGCTGACAAGATGGACGGCATGCTCCGGAGCAATTTCCTGCAAGGCTGTCATGGTTATTCCTGTTCGCCGCAACGGCTAAAGCGTAGCACAGCACCGGGCGTGGCGAGGAGCCGGCAATCCGGTTACCGGGTGACAGGACGGGGCAGCGGCAGCCCCCGCAACAGGATCGAAAGCACCAGCAGGGCCACCAGCACCGGCCCGAAGGGCAAATCCGCGAGCAACGCCGCGACGAATGCGGCCAGATAGGCCGCCACCCCCAGTGCCGACGCCCAGCCGCAGGCGCCGCGCCAGCCCGGAGCAATGCCGAAGGCCACCCAGGCGGGAATGAACAGCAGCGCAAAGGTGGCCATGACCCCCATCACCATCGCCGCCAGGGCCACCCCCGCGGCCAGCAGCAGATTGAAGCAAAGCACCCGCAGAGCTACCGGCCGACCATTGGCCTGGTCCTGCCAGGGGAAAAGCCGCAGGTGCAGCAGCCAGCGATTAAGCCGGGGCAGCAGTGGCAACAGCACCAGCGCGAAGACCGCCGAAGCCAGCAGATGGGTCCTCCCGGTGAAATAGATCTGTCCGTCGATAAGCGTCTGGCCCAGGCCATGGGCGTGGTGGGAAAGGGAAGTGGCAAGCACCATCAGCGACCAGCCGGCAAGCACCATCAGCGCATAGAAGTCATTGCCGCGCATCCGCAGCATTCCGCGCAGCAGCACCCCCAACCCCGCCAGCGCCAGGGCGGACAACAGCACCGGCGCTCCGAGCAGACTACCCAGGGTGCCCCCGGCGCCGGCCAGATGGGCAAAGCCCAGAGCCGCCAGCCACTCATTGCGCACCCGCAGCAGCAGGCCCAGCTGCGGCAGCACCGCGGCAAGGAGCAGGCCGGTGACGAAGGGCACCCGGAACATGGGCTCGAAAAGCAGCTCCATCAGCGCACCTCGATGACCCGGTCCGCCACCCGCGCGACGAAATCCGGTTCATGGCAGACCAGCAACACGCCGCGCTCGCCCAGCGGCCCGCACAGATAATCGGCGAGCAGGGATTCACTGACCGGGTCCAGGTTATTGGTGGGCTCATCAAGCAGCAGCAGTCGCGCGGAACCGGCAATGGCCGCCCAGACATGCATCAGCTGGCGCTGGCCGCCGCTGAGACGGTCCACGCGCTGGTGCAGCACGGCACCCAGATACTCCGGGAGAACCGCCGGGTCCCCTTCCGCCAGGGTCACCAGCTCCCTTCCGGTCATGGGAAGCTCCTCCGGCAGGCCTGCCTGCTGGCCCAGGCAGGCCAGACTCGCCCGGCTGCTTCGGCGCAACGAGCCGGAGAAAACGCGGGAATGCCCGAGCACGGCACCAAGCAGAGTGCTCTTGCCGCAACCATTGGGGCCGCTCAGCACCACCACTTCGCCGGCGGATACCGAAAAGGAAACAGGGCCCACTACGGGGCCCTGGTATCCGGCGGACAGTTCCTCCGCCTGCAGTAACGGTTCGCTCACTACGGCCCTCGCCTCGTTCCCGCCCTGATCAGGGCACGAAAGCCTGCACCCATTGGTCGATCAGTTCAAGATAATCGTCGGCGCTCCCGTTGAGCGGCACATTGGTGGGCAATACCACCACCGGCCAGCCCAGTTGTTCGCGCACAAGGCGGGTGGCCCGCTGCGACTGCCAGGGATTGCGGATTACCACGCCCTGGCTCCCTTCCAGTCCACGCACCAGCTCACTGAGATGACGGCCCGTGGGCGGCACGCCGGGCACAGGCTCCAGGTAGCCGTGAAGTGGTACATCCAGCAGTTCCAGCAGGTAATCGGCGTTCTCGTGAAAGAGCAATACGCCCGGTGCATCCTGCGCCGCTTGCTTCCAGTCGGGCAGGCGCGCTTCCACGCGGTCGCGGAAATCCCGCGCGTTGGCGCGATAGGCGTCTGCGCCGGCTTCGTCGAGCTCCGCCATGGCCTCGGCCAGCGCCAGCCCGGCCCGCGCCAGGCGCGGCGGGTCCATGTAGATATGCGGATTGCCCTGCGGGTGCACATCGCCCATGGCCCGGTCGGCGGTCTCCATATGCCCGATGCGTTCCACCTGGTTCGCCGCTTCGAAATAACCCGGCCGACCCGGCTGGATCGAGGGATTGCCCGCGCCGTCAATGGCGGGAGGCAGCCAGCCGATTTCCAGCTCCGCACCCACGGCCACCACGAGGTCCGCCCGGCGCAGCGCAGCCATCATGGACGGCCGCGCTTCCAGATGATGGACATTCCGGTCCGGTGGCGACAGGGTGGTCACTTCCACACGCTCGCCACCCACTGTGTCGGCCAGCATGGCCATATTGGTGGTGGTCGCCACCACGTTGAGCTGCCCCCAGACACCGGCGCTGCACAGGGTCAGCGCCAGAAAGGCAATGATTCCACGTGCCATGATGCTTCTCCTGGTCCGCGTTGAAGGATATCCCGAAAAAGGTTGGCCAAACCGGGCCGGAGCCCGGCGGCCAGTTCAGGGAGATCAGAACTGATGGGCCCCGTGCTGACCCAGACTCACGTTGTACTGGAGCATGAAGGTCCAGGCGCCGTCATCATGGTGACCGTGGCCCGGAACATCCAGGTAATTGAGCTGGGCACGGATAATGGAAAACTCCGTGGGCATGAAGCGCACCTGGCCGGAATAGCGCCGGGTAATATCCTCGGATTCGAAGGCGGTCCGCGCGTCATTGGGCTCGAGCGTGTCGTTCTTCAGACCCACTGCCTCCGCCCGCAGCCCCACATTCCAGCGCGGAGCAAAACCGTAGAGAGCCTGCAGATACAAGCCGTCCTGCCTGGCAGTGTCGGAAAATGCACCGTTCAGTTCCCAGCCTTCATCTTCGTCGTTGTTCCAGTCGGTCGGTTCCCTGTTCTCATAATCCACACTGATTTCCCTGAAAAAGTATTCAGCCTGCAGAGTCCAGTTGCCGTGTCCGTAGGCACGGCCGGCATCGTACTTGTAGACCGCGTCCACCCCGGCAAACCAAGCGTCACCCTCCCAAACGTCCACTCGTCCACTGCCATGGGTCTCCACGTCCTGCCAGCTCGAGGCATAACCACCGGAAAGACCGAACTGCGCGGCATGGTCAAAGCCCAGATCTGGCCCAAACTTGGTAAAGGCGGTAAAGAGCCTTGGACCCGACCTGTCATCCAGACCGTAACTAACCGTGCTTCTCTGACGGGCATCCAAGGGATCTTCGCCCGTATCGTATCCGGTAATGGTATGACTGCCGGAGCCCTCAAAGGCCGCTACGCCCGGATTGTTGCCTTCCAGCACCTCAATGCCGTACTGGTTGTAGAACGGCAACGGCGCCAGCCAGGTGGCCTGCACCCCGGTTTCGCGGAGCCCTTCGTCGCCAAAGAGCGCGTCACTGACCAGGGGGCGGTCCACGAAGTCCCAGTCATGGATATGCTGGCGGTTGATATAACCGATATCGGAAAGGAACCGGCCCGCCTTCAGCCGCAGGCCCGCCGGCAGGGACCGGGTCTGGATAAAGGCTTCCTCGATTTCCACATTGCCGCCCTCGTCCACGGCAAGCACCGTCATGGCGTCGAGGTAGCGATCCACGGTACCGGAGAGCGTGATTTCCGCCTCGCGCAGCTGCATGCCCTCATCGATGCCATGGTCGTGCCCGTGCCCGTGGCCATGGTCATGGCCGCCGCCAAAGCCGGCCGGATCTTCCACTTCGCCGCTGAAGTCGTTGCGGTAGACACCGTCGAGAATCACCGAAATCGCCGGATTGAATTCGGTGCCGGCGGTGATCCGCCCGCGGTCCACGGCGGGCACCGGCTCCCGGGGCCCTTCGTTACCGCCGGCATTCTGCCCGGCCTGGCCAGGCTGCCAACCGCCATCATCCTGTTCCTCCCCGGAAACCGGTGCCGAAACACCCGTCGCCAGTCCTGCAACCAGAAATGCCGTCAAAAGCCTTTTCACTGCTTCCCCCTTCTGTTTCGTGGTCGGGACATTGAAATCAGCTGCGGATGTTATGATATAACATAACAATATTGCAAGGGCTTCCCTGCAACCGGGCACGGCTACCACTCGGCCAGCCGGTCCGCTTGCAGCCCGGTCAGTGATTACCTACCATTTCCCGGCTTCGGGCTCGTCCCGACATCACCAACCAGCGGAACCGCGGTCTCCCATGACGATTTCCTACCGGCTGCCCGACGGGGCAACACTGGCGTTTGATGCACCGGCCACCGGGCTGGACATTGCCGAGCGCATTGGCAAGAAACTGGCAAAACAGGCCCTGGCCGTGCGCGTCAACGGCGAGCTGCGCGATGTTTATCTGCCGGTGCCCGAAGACGCCGAGGTGGAGGTCATCACCCGCGACAGTGACGATGGCCTGGAGCTACTGCGCCACGACGCCGCCCATGTGATGGCCGAGGCGGTCCAGGAGCTGTTCCCGGATACCCAGGTGACCATCGGCCCGACCATCGAGAACGGTTTCTACTACGACTTCCACCGGGAGGAATCCTTCACGCCGGAGGACCTGGAAGCCATCGAGCAGCGCATGCGCGAGATCGTGCGACGCAACGAGGATATCCGCCGGGAGGTCTGGGACCGGGACGAAGCAGTGCGCTTTTTCCGGGAACAGGGCGAGGAATTCAAGGCGGAAATCATCCGCGACCTGCCGGAAGACGAGGAAGTCAGCATCTATCGCCAGGGAGACTTCCTGGATCTCTGCCGCGGCCCCCACCTGCCCAGTACCGGCAAGCTCGGCGACGGCTTCAGACTGACCAAGCTGGCGGGCGCCTACTGGCGCGGCGACAGCAGCCAGCCGCAATTACAGCGCATCTACGGCACCGCCTGGCGGGACCGAAAGGAACTCAAGGCCTATCTGAAACAGGTGGAGGAGGCGGAAAAACGCGACCACCGCAAGCTCGGCCGGGAAATGGAACTGTTCCACCAGCAGGAAGAGGCCGTGGGCAGCATGTTCTGGCATCCGCGGGGCTGGCGCCTGCGCCAGCGCCTGGAGCAGTACATCCGCGAGAAGATGGAAAAACACGGATACCAGGAAGTCTGCACGCCGCAGATGATGGACCGCAGCCTCTGGGAGCGCTCCGGCCACTGGGACAAGTTCGGCGATGACATGTTCACGCTGTGCACCCACGATGATCGCGAGCTGGCCATCAAGCCCATGAACTGCCCCGGTCATGTGCAGATCTTCAAGCAGGGCCTGAAGAGCTACCGGGACCTGCCGGTGCGCATCGGCGAGTTCACCACCCTGTTCCGCAACGAAGCCCATGGCGCGTTGCACGGTCTGATGCGCGCGCGCACCTTCGGGCAGGACGACGCCCATATCTTCTGCACCGAAGAGCAGGTCAATGAGGAAACCGCCTCGTTCATCCGCATGCTCCGGGAGGTCTACGAGGCCTTCGGCTTTACCGACATCAGCGTGAAGTTCTCCGACCGCCCGGAAGTACGCGCCGGCGCCGACGAGGTCTGGGACCGGGCAGAAGCGTCGCTGAAACAGGCCGTCGAGAGCGTGGGTCTGGATTACACGCTCAACCCCGGCGAGGGCGCCTTTTACGGACCCAAGCTGGAGTTCGTGCTGCGCGATGCCATCGGCCGGGACTGGCAGTGCGGCACCCTGCAGGTGGACTTCGTGCTGCCGGAACGGCTCGATGCCACCTACCGCGCCGAGGACAGTTCCGAGCGCCGGCCGGTGATGCTTCACCGGGCCGTGCTCGGCTCGCTGGAGCGTTTTCTCGGCATTGTCATCGAATCCACCGCCGGACATCTGCCGCTGTGGCTCTCACCAATGCCGGTGATGGTCGCCACCATCGTCAATGCGGTGGACGACTACGCCATTGAAGTGCGCGACCGCCTGGCCGCCGCCGGTGTGCCCGCGGAGCTGGACCTGCGCAACGAGAAAATCAGCTACAAGGTGCGCGAGCATTCCGGCAAGAAGGTGCCGGTGATTCTGGTGGTCGGCGAGCGCGAGGCCGCCGAGGGCAAGGTGGCCATGC
The DNA here is from genome assembly GCA_007135015.1 of Alcanivorax sp. Lineage (GTDB taxonomy): Bacteria > Pseudomonadota > Gammaproteobacteria > Pseudomonadales > Alcanivoracaceae > SLJS01. Next base: position 9,284 of record SLJS01000396.1, read on the forward strand.
GCCGCCTGGGCAGCAAGGAAAACCGGGAGCTGGGGCTGGACGAAGCGATCGAGGAACTGGCCCGGCAACGCCAGTTGCCCCTGTAGGAGCGGCGCTTGCGCCGCAAAGCTTCCAGAGCGGTTCAAGCCGGTTCGCGGTGCAACTCCCACAACGCCGACAGGAGGCAGGCCCGGCGTAGGCCGCCACAGAACCCTGCAACGGGCTGGCCAACCGGCTATGCTGGTCCCTGCAGGCAAACCGACGGAAGCACGCCATGTTCAAGGAAAACGAGGCACGGGAAAGCGGCTTCAGCGTGGCGCTGGACGAGGCGCTGGATGCGCTTGCCTTCAACAGCGACGGTCTGGTTCCCGCCATCGCCCGCCAGCATGATACCGGCGAAGTGCTGATGCTGGCCTGGATGAATCGCGAGGCGCTGGAAGAAACCCTGCGCACCGGCCGGGTGTGCTACTGGTCACGCTCGCGCGCCGCACTCTGGCGCAAGGGCGAGTCCTCCGGGCAGACACAGCAGCTTGTCGAGTTGCGCATTGATTGCGACGGCGACACGATACTGCTGAACGTCAACCAGAAAGGCCCGGCCTGTCACACCGGCCGGCGTGACTGCTTTTACTGGAAAGCCGACGGCGAGCGCGTGGTGCTGGACCGCGAACCGCTGGTCGACCCGCAAACCCTGTACAAGAAATCCTGATGACGCTGCGCATTCACAACACCCTTTCCGGGAAAAAGGAAGACTTTGTCCCGCTGGACCCGAACCGCATCACGCTCTATGTGTGCGGGCCCACGGTGTACAACTATGTGCATATCGGCAACGCCCGGCCAGTGGTGGTCTTCGATGTGCTCTACCGCCTGCTGTCGCGCCTGTATCCCGAGGTGCGCTACGCGCGCAATATCACCGACATCGATGACAAGATCATCGATGCCGCCAAGGCCAATGACGAACCCATCGGCGAACTCACGGAACGCTTTACCGACGCCTTTGAACAGGACATGGCGCAGCTCGGCGCGCTGCGGCCCACAATAGAGCCGAAGGCCACCGATCATGTCGGCGACATGATCTCGATGATCGAGACCCTGGTGAACAATGGGCACGCCTATGAGGCCGAGGGCCATGTGCTGTTCGCCGTGGAAAGCATGGAAGGCTACGGAAAACTCTCGAAACGCTCACTGGAGGACATGCTTGCCGGCGCCCGGGTGGAAGTGGCTTCCTACAAACGCCACCCGGGTGATTTCGTGCTCTGGAAGCCCAGCAGTGATGACCAGCCCGGCTGGGACTCGCCCTGGGGGCGCGGGCGGCCGGGCTGGCATATCGAGTGTTCGGCGATGATCCATCGTCATCTCGGCGATGTCATCGATATCCATGGCGGCGGCCAGGACCTGATCTTTCCCCACCACGAGAACGAGATCGCCCAGGGCTGCTGCGCCCACGGCACCGACTACGTGCGCTACTGGATGCACAACGGCTACATCAATATCGAAGGCGAGAAGATGTCCAAGTCCCTGGGCAACTTCCGCCTGGTGCGCGACCTGCTCAACGAGTGGGACGGTGAGGTTCTGCGCTTTGCCCTGCTCTCGGCCCACTATCGCTCGCCGCTGAATTTCAACCCGGAGCTGCTCGAGCAGGCACGTTCCAGTCTGGATCATCTCTATCGCGCGCTGCGAGACCATGCCGGGCAGGAGAAGCCCGATTGCACCCTCGCTGAGGATCACCCGGTGCTTTCCGCCCTGGGCGACGACCTCAATACGCCGGAGGCGATCAGCGCCCTGCACGCCATTGCCACAAGGCTGAACAAGGCAACCGGCGAACAGCGCGGTGCCATTCATGCCGAGCTGCGCACCGCCGCCGGCCTGCTCGGACTGCTGCAGCGCGATCCGCAGGAATGGTTTCAGGGCGCCGCCGGCGAACAGGGCACGCTTTCAGCGGAAGAAATCGAACGTCTCGTCGCGGAACGAAGCCGGGCCAAGAAGGAACGGGACTTTACCCGTGCCGACGCCATTCGCGAGCAACTGCTGCAGGAAGGCATCGTGCTGGAAGACACCCGCGAGGGTACGCGCTGGTCACGAAGCTGACAGGCCGCTGAGCCAATCTCCCGTGCCGTGGCTTCTTCCCATCGCGTTCATTGCGGGATCCGGAGCCTCTCATCCGATGACAGGGACACGACGCCCTCGTCGGGCAACTCGAGAAAGCGCTGGTAGGCACTGGTCACCGACAGGGAGTCGATTTCCCCGAGCATCACATCCAGCTCCTCGGCCAGCTCCCGACCGTTTTCACCGTGCACGGCGAAACCCGCCGGAATGGAAAAGAGGTTGCGGTAATGGACGCCCTCGATACCCAGACGCGAAAGCGTGTCGAAGGTGGAAGCCCGTTCGAAAAGCAGCGCGTCCACCCGTCCGGTGGCGAGCATGCGCGCCAGGTTGGTCAGCGAAGATTCACGGAACTGGTCGACGGGCACACCGGTGAGCTCGGAGAAGAATTCGCCGTTGCCCCGGGGCACGCCGATGATCAGGGCTTCCAGGTTGTCCGGATCCAGATTCTCCGGTTCCAGCGCATAAAGGTCCGAGCGGGTATCGAAATGCCAGTCCAGCTCCCGGGCCCAGCCATAGAACTCATCGGTCTCCTTGCCCAGGGGCACTGGCCCCAGCATGTCCGCCGCCCCCATCCGGACCTCGTGCTTGGCACGGCTGTACGGCATGATACGGATGTTGAACTTCAGCCCGGAAGCCTGCTCCAGCTCGGCAAGCAGCTCCGCCGCCAGGCCGGAGCCGTCCTCGTTGACCAGTGGCGGAAAGGGCTCCAGCCGGACCTCCACCTCCTGTGCACCCAGCGGCAGCCAGTGGAGTGCGAACAACAGCAGAATCAGAAAGCGTGATTTCATCGTTCCCCTTGTACGCATGATGCCCGCGGGGGACAATCCCGGCTGTCGGCCCGTGCCGACGAACAGTCGCCGTACACAGCCTCCGAGAGCCCGACGTAACCGTGAAACATCTTCTTCTTGGCCTGATCCGTATCTATCAGTTTTTCCTCAGCCCCTGGGTGGGCAATCAGTGCCGCTTTTACCCCACCTGCTCGGAGTACGCACGGCTTGCCGTCCTCCACCACGGAAGCCTGCGCGGAAGCTGGCTGGCCCTGCGCCGCCTGGGCAAATGCCATCCCTGGCATCCTGGTGGCATCGACCCGGTCCCGGGCGTGCCGCTGCCGGCGGACGAGCAGGAATCTTCGCCGGGCCCGGAGCAATGAACCGCGGAGGAACGATGACGCTGCTCGATCACCCGCCCACCAGCGCGGACGTCTTTCGCCGGGGGCGATCAAATTGGGTACAATCCGGCCAGTCGGCCATGAGGATACCGGGCATGAGAACTTTCCTGATCACCCTGGTGCTGCTTGTCAGCCCCACCCTGGCAGCGGCATCCAGCGGTTATGCCTCGCTCAGTTATGTATTCGCGTCAGTGGAACCCAAGGACGCGGACAGCAGCGCCGATGTCAATGCAGTGCAGTTCAGCTTCGGCAGCTGGCTGAACCCGGACAGCACCTTCGGCGTGGAAGGGCGAATCGGTCTCGGCTTCGGGGAGGACTCGGCCCGGTTCCCGGACGCGGATAACCGTGACGTGGAGATCAACCGCTACTTCGGCGGCTATGCCCGCGCCCAGTTTCCGGACACCCTGCCTGTCCGTCCCTACGGCCTGCTCGGGGTTACCCGGGTGGAGACCACCGAACGCCTGCCGGACCGAAGCCGCTCGGAGAACTACAACGACTTCTCGCTGGGCTTCGGCTTCGACGTGACCCTGGACCACAACATCTACGCGAACCTGGAATTTCTCCGGGCCGTGGACCGGGGCACCCGCCAGATCAGCTTCCTGAGCCTGGGGCTCGGCGGAAGGTTCTAGCCCGGATATTGCACCAAACCACTCAACTATAGTCGAAGGTAAGCGTGATGATACGGGCCTTTCAGAGGCTCCCGGCCGGGTGGTTAATTGATACATTACGTTTGCCCATGCACTTCGCTTGGTCTGGCCGCCGTCAGGCGCACGTGCTCCTTCAACCGTAGTCCCTGCTACGGTTTCAGTCGCGAGCACGCCTGACGACGCCCATCCGCGGCGCA
>SLJS01000098.1 GCA_007135015.1 Alcanivorax sp.
CAGGTTGTTCTGCTGGATGGCACTGATCTGGGCGTTGTTGATCTCGTCCTTCGAGAAGGGGATCTCCATGTTCATGATGTGCGCCGAGTTGAACAGCCGGTCGGTATGTTCATGCAGGCGGAAGATGCAGGGGCCCTGGTCGGTTTCATAGGCGCGCACCCCCTCGAACACGCCCATGCCATAGTGCAGCGTATGGGTGAGTACATGCACCCGGGCCTCGCGCCAGGGCACCATTTCTCCGTCGAGCCAGATCAAACCGTCACGGTCAGCCATGGACATGGCAGCTTCTCTCCATCAGGTGTTATTGCCATTCATTACTGTTCGAACCACTGTTTCCAAACGGTGCAGACGCCTTCCCGGAGCTCTTCGAACTCCCCGCTTTCCACCACGGGCTTTTGCTTGCGCAGGGCCAGGCGATGTACCGCAGACCGGTAGGCGAGATAGGCTTCCCGAAGCAGGCCGGCATCCGCCGCGGGCATGAGCTCCAGCGCCGCCAGGGTTTCCAGCAGACGCGAATTGTCGGTAAACCGGGTCAGTTCACGATGCCGGAAGGCCCATCTGAGAACCCCGTATTGCACCATAAATTCAATATCGACGATACCTCCCGGGTCCTGCTTGATATGGAAGCGCCCCGTCTCCTGCGGTGCCAGGTGCTTGCGCATCCGCTCGCGCATGGCCAGCACTTCCTCGCGCAGCACGGCGAGATCACGCTCGCGGGCGAGCACATCCGCCCGGATCTCGTCGAAACGACGGCGTGCCCGGGGGCAGCCCGCCACCACCCGGGCGCGCACCATGGCCTGGTGTTCCCAGGTCCAGGCCTGTTCCTGCTGGTAGCGCTCGAACGCATCCATGGAGCTGACCAGCATGCCCGCCTGCCCTGACGGCCGCAGTCGCGTATCCACTTCGTAGAGCTGGCCGCTCATGGTGCGGGTGGTCAGGATGTGAATGATGCGCTGGCCCAGACGTGCAAAGAACTGCTCGTGACTCACCGGCTTGCGCCCGTCAGTGCTGCCCTCGGCGGCGGCGTCATGGAGAAACACCAGGTCCAGGTCGGAGTTGTGGCCGAGTTCGATCCCGCCGAACTTGCCATAGCCCACCGCCACGAAATCCGGCGCGCAGGGTGTGCCATCCTCGCGGCGGGGACGCCCGTGACGGGCCACCTGCGCGTTCCAGGCCAGCTGTACCACCTGCTCGAGAACGGCCTCGGCCAACCAGGTCAGATAGTCACTGACCTTCATCAGCGGCAGCACCTCCGTGACTTCCGAGGCAGCCACCCGCAGCAGGTGGGCCTGCTTGAAGTTGCGCAGCACTTCCATCTGCTGCTCCAGATCATCCTCGGCAATGCGCAACAGCTGCTGGCGCAACTCGTCGTCAAGCCGGGTGCGATCGGGAGGGGAATAAAGGCTTCGCACGTCCAGCAGCTCGTCAAGCAGCACCGGATGGCGGGTCAACTGCTCGGCGATCCAGGGGCTGGCGCCGGAGAGTTTAACCAGCTGGCTCAGGGCATGGGGGTTCTCCACCAGCAGGGCAATATAGGCGGAACGGCGTACCACCGCCTCGAGAAAGAGAAACAGCCGCTCGCCGGTCAGCGGACCGCCCTGCTGATAGCCCAGGGTCTCCAGCAGCCGGGGCATCAACCGGTCGAGCCGCTCGCGCCCGATCCGCTGCATGTTCTCCACCGCCCGGCTGCGGCGGAAGGCGTCGAGCTTTTCCAGCACGGCCGCAGGATCGCTGATGCCCACGGCCTCCAGCAGGCGCTCCGCCTCCTCGCCCTCCACATGGCCGTGCCACAGGTCCAGCAGTTCCCGGTCGCCGGCTCCATCGGCCTCGCTATGCTCCTCGGGCTCGGCGATCACCTGGCTGAAATGATCCCGCACCTGCTCGCGATGGCGGGCCAGATCCCTGGCGAAGGCGTCGCCATCGTCATAATCCATGGCCAGCGCCAGGCGCTGCCATTCCTCGTCGCTGTCCGGAAGCCGCTGGGTCTGGCGGTCCGCCACCGCCTGAAGGCGGTGCTCCACGTTGCGCAGGAAGATGTAGGCGTCGCGCAGTTCCTCGACCACCTCCGCGGGAAGCAGCCCCTCGTCTTCCAGACGGGGCAGTACCGTCAGCAGGTTGGGATGGCGCAGTGCCGGAACCTGGCCTCCGCGGATGAGCTGGAAAGCCTGGACCACGAACTCCACCTCGCGGATGCCGCCGGGGCCAAGCTTCACATCCTGCTGGATGCCCTTGCGGCGCACTTTCCGCTCGATCATCGACTTCATCTCGCGCAGGGACTCGAAGGCGCCGAAGTCGATATAGCGCCGGTAGACAAAGGGGCGCAGACGCTCGACCAGGCGCTCGCCGGCGGCCAGATCCCCGGCCACGGGCCGCATCTTGATCAGCGCATAGCGCTCCCATTCCCTGCCCTGCTGCTCATAATAGGACTCCAGCGCATCGAACCCGACCGCCAGTGCGCCGCTGCTGCCCCAGGGCCGCAGGCGCATGTCCACGCGGAAGACGAAGCCGTCGGCGGTGGGCTGGTCCAGGCAGCGAATCAGCCGCTGGCCCAGTCGCACAAAATATTCGTGATTGCTCAGGGTCCGACGACCGTCGCGGGTCTCGCCCTCGTGCTCATAGGCGAAAATCAGGTCAATGTCCGAGGAGAGGTTCAGTTCGGCCGCGCCCAGCTTGCCCATGGCCAGCACCACCAGTTCGACGGGCTCGCCGTCCGGGCCGGTGGGCACACCGTTGCGCCGCCGGGCACCGGCATCCAGCCAGGACAACGCCCGCTGGATCAGGTGATTGGCCAGCAGGCTGATATCAGCCACCGTGGTGTGATAATCGCCGCGCCCGGACAGGTCCCGCCAGATCAGCCGTACCATGTGTCGCTGGCGCACCCGCCTGAGCGCTTCCTGCAGGCCGGCCTCGTCCTCCACGGCGGCCAGCGCCTCGTCGAGTTCCGACCGGAGATCCTCCGGGGTCAGCGGGGCATCCAGGCAGCCGGGCCGGACCAGCCAGTCCGCCAGCTCCGGGCTGCGGCACATCTGCTCGGCGACGAAATCGGAGCCGCCCCAGACCCGGGGCAACTCCTCGAGCAATGCTTCGGGAAACCGGCCGCCCGCCTCCCGGAAACGCTGCCGGTACTGCTCCAGGGCAGTGGCGAGAAAATCCGGCAGGGCAGAAAAGTCCGGCTCTGTCATCAGGAATCCTTGTCGACGGTGCGAAACAGCAGCCACCCGAGCAGCAGGAGCATCATGAGTGCGAAAAACAGCGTCAGCTGCGCAAACCAGGAAAGATGCACTCCGGCAAAGGGGAGCAGCAGGGTCAGCAGACCTGTCAGCAGCACCGCCAGCCCCGTCCACAGCAACGGGCTCCAGCGCACCAGCAGATCCAGCACCAGCATCGCCAGCCCCGCCATCAGCCAGTGCTGGTAGTCCAGCCCCACAAGCCAGTGCATGGCCACTCCACAACGCTTCCGTGTCGCAGCATTGTAGAGCAGCGGCGAGAAGCGGTCAGCCTTCGGCGGTCGGCGGTCGGCGGTCGGCGGTCGGCGGTCGGCGGTCGG
>SLJS01000130.1 GCA_007135015.1 Alcanivorax sp.
ATGCCGCAATCCGGGGCTTTCGCGCTGCAAGCAGCGCTCCTACGGTGCCATGAGCCCTTTTTGCGATAGCCTCAAGGAGGCGCGGCGAAGCCGCGCAACCTCGTAGCTCGTAGCTCGCAGCTCGCAGCTCGCAGCGGTGGCCCGAAGGGCCACCAACGCTTCCCTATCCGCACTTCTCGGTTCAGACTTCACGCCATGGCCCGCATACCCGAAAACTTTATCCAGGACCTGCTCGCCCGCGTCGATATCGTCGAGGTCGTTGACGCGCGCGTTGCCCTGAAGAAGTCCGGGCGCAACTACATGGCCTGCTGCCCCTTCCATAACGAAAAGACCCCCTCGTTTTCCGTGGCGCCGGACAAGCAGTTCTACTACTGCTTCGGCTGCGGCGCCTCCGGCAACGCTGTGGGCTTTCTCATGGAATACGAGCAGCTCGGGTTTCGCGAGGCGGTGGAACAACTGGCCTCCAGGGCGGGCATGGAAGTCCCGCGCGAGCAGGAAAGCCCGGAGGAACGCCGCCAGCGCGGCCGCCTGGAGCAACTCATGGAGCTGCTGGACCGGGCCGGGCGCTACTACCGGCGCCAGCTGAAAAGCGCGCAGGAGCGCGGGCAGGCGGTGGATTACCTCAAGGGCCGGGGGCTGAGCGGCGAGATCGCCGCGCGCTTCGGGCTGGGCTTCGCCCCGCCGGGCTTCAACAACCTGATCAATGACCTGTCCCTGGACGAGGCCGGCGTGGAACTGGCGCTGGAGGCCGGGCTGCTGGTGCGCCGCGAGGACACCGGGCGTACCTACGACAAGTTCCGCAACCGCATCATCTACCCGATCCGCGACAGCCGGGGGCGCACCCTGGGTTTCGGCGGGCGGGTACTCGACGACGGCAAACCCAAGTACCTCAACAGCCCGGAGACGCCCGTCTTTCACAAGGGGCGCGAGCTATACGGCCTGTACGAGTGGCACAAGAGCCGCGAGCGCTCCGGACACCTGTTCGTGGTGGAAGGCTACATGGACGTGATCGCGCTGGCCCAGCACGGGGTGCCCCAGTGCGTGGCCACCCTGGGCACCGCGACCACCGAAGAACATGTGCGCAAGATCTTCCGGCAGGTTGATGAGGTGGTGTTCTGCTTCGACGGCGACGACGCCGGACGCCGCGCCGCCTGGCGGGCGCTGGAATCCACCCTGGCGGAGCTGGACGACGGCAAGCAGGCGCGCTTCCTGTTCCTGGCCGAGGGACAGGACCCGGATGACCTGGTGCGCAACGAAGGCCCGGAAGCCCTCCATGCCGCAGCCGCCGAAGCGCCCACGCTTTCCGAGTTTCTCTTCCGGCATCTCGAGGAAGACCTGGACACCAGCCATCTCGACGGCCGTGCCCGGCTGGCCCGTCGCGCCCTGCCCTGGATCAGCCGGGCCCGGGGCGAAATGTACCGGAGCCTGCTGCGCCGGGAGCTGGCCGAGCGCACCCGCCTGACAGTGGAAGAACTGGAACGGCTGGAGGAGAAAGCACGGGCGGAGCGGACCCGCGAACGACCGCCGGAAGCCGTGGCACCGCCTGCCCCGGAGGAAGAACCGCCCCCGCCGGACGAGGCCGGCATGCCAGCCTCACCGCGGACGCGGCCACCGCAACGGCGCGGGCGGTTGAAGTTCTCGCTGCCCGAGCGGCTACTGCTGAGTCTGGTCCGGCACCCGGAACTGGTCCGCTCGGCCCCGCTGCCCGAGGGCATCGAGGAGCTGGAACTGCCCCGGCTGGATCTGCTGCTGGAGGTGGCCGACCTGGTCCGCCGCAGCCCGGACATGACCACTCCGGCCCTGCTGGGCCGCCTCATGGCCCAGGAACAGGGGGACCTGGTCGCTTCGCTGCTCGCCGACGCCGAACACCACGAGGAAGATCCGCAGGTGCTGGAAGCCAACTGGCGCGGCGGGCTCGCACAGCTCGAGGCATGGCGCCTGGAGCAGCTTTTTGAGCGCGAGCAGCGCCGTGACGAGCCCGACCCGAAGCGGCTCCAGGAGCTCAACGAACAGCTGGCGCGGGCCCGGATGCGCCAGGAAAGCCAGGACGTGCCTCCCTTGCAATAATTGGCCAGTGTCCCCATCTACCGCTATAATGCCGCGTTTACCCGGAATCCCCTCAACACAGGCCACGAAATGACCGCCGATAAGTCCAAAGAGCAGCAACAGTCACAGCTCAAACAACTGATCGGGCTTGGCAAGGAGCAGGGGTATCTCACCTATGCTGAGGTGAATGATCACCTGCCCGAAGCCATTACCGACACCGACCAGGTCGAAGACATCATCCAGATGATCAACGACATGGGCATACCGGTCGTTGAGAAGGCTTCCGACGCCGAACAGTTCCTCATGGACGAGAACCCGGAAAGCACCACCGATGAAGTGGCCGCCGAAGAGGCCGCCGCGGTGCTGGCTTCCGTGGAGTCCGAGCCGGGCCGCACCACCGACCCGGTGCGCATGTACATGCGCGAGATGGGCACGGTGGAACTGCTTACCCGCGAAGGCGAAATCGAGATCGCCAAGCGCATCGAGGAAGGCACCCGGGAAGTCATGTACGCCATGGCCTACTGGCCAGGCGCGGTGGAGAAAGTGCTCCACGAATACGACCGCACCCTGGAAGGCGAGCGCCGCCTGTCCGACCTGATCGCCGGCTACCTGGATCCGAACGACGACGGCGCGGCCGCACACAACAAGGACCCGGAGTTCGCCGCGCGCAAGGCCGCCGAGAAGAAGGCGGCCGAGGAGAAGAAGGCCGCGGACGCGAAAAAGGCCGCCGAGGAAAAGGCCGCCCGCAAGGCCGAGGGCAAGCCGGAAGAGGAAGAGGGCCGCAAGGACGACACGACCGACGACTCCGACGAGGATGACGGCGCGCTGGATCCGGTACTGGCCGCCGAACGTTTCGAGGAGTTGCGCAAGCACTGGAAAAAGGCCAACAACGCCCTCAAACGCCACGGCCGGGACCACAAGACCACGGCCAAGCACCTCGACAAGGTCGCCGAGCTGTTCACCATCTTCAAGCTGGTCCCGCGCCTCTATGAAGAACTGCTTGGCCATGTACGCCTGACACTGGAGGTGGTGCGCAAGCACGAGCGCGAGATCATGGCGCTGGCGGTCAAGGGCGCGCGCATGCCGCGCAGGGAATTCATCCGCGCCTTCCCGGGCAACGAGACCAACCTGCGCTGGGTGGAAAACCACTGCCGCACCAAGAAGGCCAAGGACTATGCCTCGCGCCTGCAGCAGGTCAAGAGTGACATCCAGCGGGCCCAGAAGCGCATCGTCGGCGTGGAAGAAGCCACCGGCCTGCCCATGGGCGAGATCAAGGAAATCAACCGCCGGGTGTCCATCGGCGAGGCCAAGGCCCGCCGCGCCAAGAAGGAAATGGTCGAGGCCAACCTGCGGCTGGTGATTTCCATCGCCAAGAAATACACCAACCGCGGGCTGCAGTTCCTGGATCTGATCCAGGAGGGCAATATCGGCCTGATGAAGGCGGTGGACAAGTTCGAATACCGCCGCGGCTACAAGTTCTCCACCTACGCCA
>SLJS01000061.1 GCA_007135015.1 Alcanivorax sp.
AGACGCGCATCACATTGCCGGTGACGCCCTGTGAAGCGGGGCTGGCAAAGAAGGCGATGGCCTCGGCCACATCCACGGGCTGGCCGCCCTGGTTCATGGAGTTCATGCGCCGGCCGGCCTGGCGGATGGCGAACGGAATCGCGGCGGTCATCTGGGTTTCGATGAAGCCGGGCGCGACCGCGTTGATGGTGATGTTGCGGTCCTTGAGCTCTTCGGTCATGGCCTGGACCATGCCGATCACCGCCGCCTTGGAAGCGCCGTAGTTGGTCTGGCCCATGTTGCCGGCAATGCCCGCAATGGAGCTGACGCCGATGATCCGGCCGCCTTCCTTGATGGTGCCGTCGGCCAGCAGCTTCTCGTTGATGCGTTCGGGAGCGATGATGTTGATGCCCAGCGTCATGTCCCAGAACTTCTCCGGCATGCCGCCCAGGGTCTTGTCCCGGGTAACGCCGGCATTGTGCACCACGATATCCAGACCGCCCTGGTCGGCGGCGGCCTTGCTGATGGTGGCGGGGGCGTCCTCGGCGGTAATGTCCGCTTCCAGGGCGGTGCCGCCGATGCGTTCGGCTACCTGCTTCAGCTCATCGGCCATGGGCGGAATGTCGAGCACCAGCACATGGGCTCCGTCGCGGGCAAGCACCTGGGCGATGGCCGCGCCGATGCCCCGGGCTGCGCCGGTGACCAGGGCGGTCCGGCCCTTGAGCGGCTGCTTCCAGTCGAAACCGTCCATGCTGAAATCACCGGTGCCCACCTGTACCGGCTGTGCCGACACATAGGCCGAGCGCGGTGACAGGAAGAACTGCAGCGCGCCGGCGGCCTGCTCTTCGGCACCCTCGTCGGTATGAACCAGGTTTGCGGTGGTGCCCTTCTTCGCCTCCTTGGCAGCACTGCGAACGAAGCCTTCCAGGGCTCGCTGGGCAATGCGCTGTTCGCGCTCGCAGTGCTCCGGGTTGCGCCCGATCACCAGTATCCGGCCGCACTTGTCCATCTTGCGAATCACCGGATGAAAGAAATCCCAGAGCGCGCGCAGCTCGGCGGTGTTGCGGATGCCGGTGGCGTCGAAGACCAGGGCCTTGAAGCGCTGCTTGTCATCCCGGTCCGGTGTGTAGCCTTCCATGGTGGTGCCGGTGGCTTCCGCCGCCTGCCTGATCTCGGAATCAGCGGTGAGGCCTTCGAGTCGTTTCGCGGATGCCTCCGGGGCCTGCTTCAGCAGCCTCAGGACTGTGGGCAGAGCAGTTCCGCCGGATGCCGCTCCGACCAGGACGTCTCCGCGGATAAAGGAATCCTGCTCCGGGTCGTAGCGCTCAAGAATCACGGGAATGGGCAGATTCATGGCGCTGAACAGCTTGTTGCCAACCGAGGAATTCGCGAGTGCCTGATAGACGTCATTCATGGCTGATCCTTGCAGTGCTGTGGATTGAGGTTGTTGGTCCGGATATCGTTCGAAAGCTTCAGAGCGCCAGGTAAACGATTGCCTGGCTGGCGATGGCTCTTTCATCGGCTGTTCCGGCGCGCGCTCCGCGTGCCCGCAACAGCATCCGGGCGGGAACGGAAACAGGGCTCCCGCAGGGTGGCTACCTTACCGCAAGCGGCCGCGGCTGCGAAGGCGCCGCCGCGCGAGCCCATTGAAACACCGCTGCGGGGTACTGTTATTGACCCGGGATGAGCGCCTTCGGGCGGTCTGGCCAATGAGCGCGCCGGTGGTCCGGCTAGACTGCCGCCCCAGTATTGTATAGCTTGGCGGCTTCCGGCCCGCGCGCCGCGTGCGCCGCACATCCTTTGAGGGAGGGAAGAACATGCTCGCAGCAGATAAAGTACGCAGGGTAGCCATTGTCGGCGGCAATCGTATCCCCTTTGCACGTTCCAATACCGCCTACTTCGAGGCGTCCAACCAGGAAATGCTGACCGCGGCGCTGGATGGCCTGGTCGAGCGCTTCGGCCTGGCCGGCGAGCGGCTGGGCGAGGTGGCCGGCGGCGCGGTCATGAAACATGCCCGGGACTTCAATCTGGTGCGCGAATCAGTGCTGGGCTCGAAGCTGGCTCCGGAGACCCCCGCCTATGACCTGCAGCAGGCCTGCGGTACCGGACTGGAGGCCGCCCTGCTGGTGGCCAACAAGATCGCCCTCGGGCAGATCGAGGCGGGCGTGGCTGGTGGCGTGGATACCGCCTCGGATGCCCCCATCGGGCTCAACGAAAAGAAACGCCGGGCGATGATGGAGATCAACAAGGCCAAATCCACCGGCGAGCGCGCGAAACTGGCGCTGAAGCTGCTCAACCCGGCGTGGCTGGTTCCGGATATCCCGAAGAACGCGGAACCGCGCACCGGCCTTTCCATGGGCGAACATCAGGCGCTGACCGCCGCCGAGTGGAAGGTCTCCCGTGAAGAGCAGGACGAACTGGCCTGGCGTTCGCACCAGAATCTCGCCAAATCCTACGAGGAAGGCTGGCAGAAGGACCTGATCTCTCCGTTCCGGGGTCTCGACAAGGACAACAACATGCGTCCGGACAGCACCCTGGAAAAGCTCGCCAAGCTCAAGCCGGTCTTCGGTGGTGAGGACGGCACCATGACGGCAGCCAACTCCACGCCCCTGACCGACGGCGCCTCCACGGTGCTGCTGGCCAGCGAGGAATGGGCGAAGGAGCGGGGCTTGCCGGTGCTGGCATACCTGACCCTGGGCGAGGCGGCCGCCACCGACTTCATTGGCAAGGCGGGCAAGAAGGAAGGCCTGCTGATGGCTCCGGCCTATGGTGTGCCACGCATGCTCGACAAGCTCAGACTGGGCCTGCAGGACTTCGACTACTACGAGATCCACGAAGCCTTTGCCGCCCAGGTACTGACCACGCTCAAGGCCTGGGAAGACGAAACCTTCTGCAAGGAGCGTCTCGGCCGCGACAAGCCGCTCGGCAAGGTCGACCGCGAGAAACTCAACGTGAAGGGCTCTTCTCTCGCCGCCGGCCACCCGTTTGCCGCAACCGGCGGGCGCATCCTCGCCAACGCGGCCAAGCTGCTCAACGAGAAGGGTTCCGGCCGCTGCCTGATCTCCGTCTGCGCCGCCGGCGGCCAGGGGGTGATGGCGGTGCTGGAGAAATAGCGCGGCCCCTCGGGCCGCGGTAGTCGGCGGTCAGTTGTCGGTGGTCAGAGTGGGGTGCTTCCCTTGATCCACTGACAGGCTGACAAGGAATGGTTCCCTCTCCCTTGGGGGTGTCGCAAAGGCCTTGCTGAAGAGTTCCCTCTCCCCGCCGTGGGGCAGGGAGAGGGGGATCGAGTTACGGGAAAGCGTTAAGCCGTGCGGCTACCGTACCTTCCCCCTTTCCCACGAGGGAGGGTGTCGCAAAAGGTTTGTGGGAGCGCACCTTGGGGCGCGAAGAACCTGGCACCATGCCGGAATCCGGGGCCTTCGCGGCCTTGCTGGAGGGTCCCCTCTCCCCGCCGTGGGAGAGGGACAGGGAGAGGGGGCTCGAGTTACGGGAAAGCATTGAGCAGTGCGGCTACCGTAGCCTTCCCCCTCTCCCCAACCCCTCTCCCACGAGGA
>SLJS01000110.1 GCA_007135015.1 Alcanivorax sp.
GCCAGCAAAAACCTTCTGCGACACCCTCATCAAGAGGGTGTCGCAGAAGGTTCTTCTGGCACCAGTGGGAACGGACCTCGGGCCGCGAAGGCCCCGGATGCGGCACGGAGCCAGGTTCTTCGCGCCCCAGGGTGCGCTCCCGCAAACCCTTTTGCGACGCCGTCATCAAGGGAGAGGGGCTTTTGTGACACCCACCAACAGGAGGCGCGCTCCTGGCGGAGGGTATTCGACACCTTCAGCGGGGAGCCCGGTTTCCGGACACTGGCCACCGACCACGGCCCGCAGGGCCTTTCAGAAGGCGCGTTCGCGGAGCTGGTGGATACGGTCGCGAACGGCGGCGGCGTCCTCGAATTCCAGGTTGCGGGCATGCTCCTGCATCCGCGCTTCCAGCCGCCGGATCTCCCGGGCCGCCTCCGCCGGGTCCACGGGCAGCTCAGGCCAGTCTCCGGCACTTTCAGCCACCTTACGGGTTCGCTTGCGCCCGCCCGGCGCCCCGGAGCTGTAGCTGCCCTCGATAATGTCCCGGACCGATTTCTCCAGCCCCTTCGGGGTAATCCCGTGCTCCAGGTTGAACGCCGTCTGCTTCTCGCGGCGCCGTTCGGTCTCGTCAATGGCCCGGCGCATGGAGCCGGTGATCCGGTCCCCGTAGAGAATGGCCCGCCCGTTGAGGTTCCGCGCCGCCCGGCCGATGGTCTGGATCAGCGAGCGCTCGGCGCGCAGAAAGCCCTCCTTGTCCGCGTCCAGGATGGCCACCAGCGCCACCTCGGGCATGTCCAGGCCCTCGCGCAGCAGGTTGATCCCCACCAGGACGTCGAACTCGCCCAGCCGCAGGTCACGGATGATCTCCACCCGCTCGACGGTATCAATGTCCGAGTGCAGGTAGCGCACCCGCACGCCGTGCTCCTGCAGGAACTCCGTGAAATCCTCCGCCATGCGCTTGGTCAGCACCGTCACCAGCACCCGCTCGCCGAGGGCCACGGACTGGTTGATCTCGCCGAGCACATCATCAACCTGGCTGGAAGCCGGCCGCACCTCCACGGCCGGATCCACCAGGCCGGTGGGCCGGACCACCTGCTCGACCACCTGCCCGGCATGTTGTTCCTCCCATGGCCCGGGTGTGGCCGACACGAACACCATCTGCGGCGCCAGCCGCTCCCACTCCTCGAACTTCAACGGGCGGTTGTCCAGCGCGGAAGGCAGCCGGAAGCCGTATTCGACCAGGGTTTCCTTGCGCGAGCGGTCTCCCTTGTACATGCCCCCGAGCTGGGGCACGGTCACATGGGATTCATCGAGAATCAGCAGCGAGTCTTCCGGCAGGTAATCGAACAGCGTAGGCGGGGGCTCGCCTGGCGCCCTCCCGGAAAACAGCCGCGAATAGTTCTCCACGCCGTTGCAGTAGCCCAGTTCCTGGAGCATTTCGATGTCGAAGCGGGTCCGCTGCTCCAGCCGCTGAGCTTCCACCAGCTTGTCGTTTTCCCGCAGCTGCGTCAGCCGCTCCTGAAGCTCGTCCTTGATCAGCTCGATGGCCCGCAGGACCTTCTCCCGCGGCGTCACATAGTGGCTCTTGGGATAGATGGTGGCGCGCTGCACCCGCTCGTGGATCTCACCGGTGAGCGGGTCGAACAGGCTGATCTCCTCCACCTCGTCATCGAACAGCTCGATGCGCACCGCCTGGTCCTCTTCGTCCGCCGGGAAGATATCGATCACGTCCCCCCGCACCCGGTAGGTCCCGCGCTGGAAATCGGTTTCATTGCGGGTGTATTGCAGCTCCGCCAGCCGGCGCAGGATATCGCGCTGGTCGACCCGGTCACCCCGCACCAGGTGGAGCACCATCGCCAGGTAACTGTCCGGGTCGCCCAGGCCGTAAATAGCCGAAACCGTGGCCACGATCACCGTATCGCGGCGTTCCATGAGCGCCTTGGTGGCCGACAGCCGCATCTGCTCGATCTGTTCGTTCACCGACGCGTCCTTCTCGATGAAGGTATCGGAGGACGGCACATACGCCTCGGGCTGGTAGTAGTCGTAGTAGGAGACGAAGTACTCCACCGCGTTGTCCGGAAAGAATTCGCGGAACTCGCTGTAGAGCTGGGCGGCCAGGGTCTTGTTGGGCGCCATCACCAGGGTGGGCCGCTGCACGCGCTGTATCACATTGGCCATGGTGAAGGTCTTGCCGGAGCCGGTCACGCCCAGCAGCGTCTGATGCGCCAGCCCGGCCTCCAGCCCCTCGACCAGGCGCTCGATCGCCGCGGGCTGATCCCCGGCGGGCTCATAATCGGAGCGAATTCTGAAAGCGGCGTCGTGCTCTGCCATTCCAGCGAAATCCCGGATCGGGTAAGATTTGCGGCCCCGGCGGACGCCAAAGGGCGCCGCCCCGGCAGACCAGTGAGGAGTGCATGTCCGAATTGCAGCTTTCCGAACGCGTTCAGCGTATCAAACCTTCCCCCACCCTGGCCGTCACTTCCCGCGCCGCGGAATTGCGCGCGCAGGGCAAGGACATTATCGGGCTGGGGGCCGGCGAGCCGGATTTTGACACGCCGGAGCACATCAAGGAAGCGGCCATGGCCGCGATCCGCGCCGGCCGCACCAAGTACACGGCGGTGGACGGCACCCCGGAGCTCAAGCAGGCGGTGGTGGACAAGTTCCGCCGTGAAAACGCCCTGGAGTATGAAACAAACCAGATCCTGGTCTCCTCCGGCGGCAAGCAGAGCTTCTTCAACATGGCGCTGGCACTGCTCAACGACGGCGACGAGGCCATCATCCCGGCGCCCTACTGGGTCTCCTACCCGGACATGGTACTGGTCGCCGGCGGCGAGCCCGTGATTCTGGAGACCTCGGTGGACACCCGCTTCAAGATCACGCCGGAACAGCTGGAAGCGGCGATCACGCCGAAGACCCGGCTGTTCGTGATCAACAGCCCCTCCAACCCTTCCGGAGTGGCCTACACCGAGGAAGAACTCCAGGCACTGGGCGAAGTGCTGCGCCGGCATCCGCAGATTTTCATCGCCACGGATGACATGTATGAACACATCCTCTGGACCGGCAAGCCCTTCGTGAACATCGTCAACGCCTGCCCGGACCTGTACGAGCGCACCCTGGTCATGAACGGTGTGTCCAAGGCCTACAGCATGACCGGCTGGCGCATCGGCTATGCCGGAGGCCCGGCAAAACTGATCGCGGCCATGAAGAAGGTGCAGAGCCAGAGCACCTCCAACCCGGCCTCCATCAGCCAGGCCGCGGCGGAAACCGCGCTCACCGGCGATCAGGGCTGTGTCGGCGAGATGGTCAAGGCGTTCCGCGAACGCCACGACTGGCTGGTCAATGCCCTCAACGACCTGCCCGGTGTTACCTGCCTGGAAGGCGACGGCACCTTCTACGCCTTTCCGGACTTCCGCGAAGCCATCCGGGCGACCGGCTGCAAGGATGACATGGAAATGGCCGAAAAGCTGCTGGAAACCGGCGTCGCGCTGGTGCCCGGCTCCGCGTTCGGCACCCCGGGCTGCATGCGGCTTTCCTTCGCCACCGGGATGGAA
>SLJS01000297.1 GCA_007135015.1 Alcanivorax sp.
AAACCCTTTTCGGTCAGAAAAGAAAGCTCCCTCCCCCGCGAGGGGGAGGGTAGGGGTGGGGGCGCGGCCAAGCCGCGCAAGGCCGCCTGGGGCGGCCTCCCCCTCCATACCTCCCCCCTCGCGGGGGGAGGCTTCCAGTCGCGAGCGCCGCGACAGTGAGCAAGGGCTTTTGCGACACCCTCACAAGGGGAGAGGGGACCGAATAGCAGGGCCCGTGCCATTAGAGCCCGTCTCCCGCGCGGAAAGAGCCAACCATTCGTTCTGACCACTGACGACCGGCCGCCGGCCACTGCGCTCCAACGGAGCGCCTTCTCGCAGCTCGCAGCTCGTAGCTCGCAGGGGCGCTACTCAAACAACGCGTCGATTTCGCGCAACACCTCGGTAAGCGGCTCCGTATCCTCCTCCAGACCCGACAGCGCTTCCTCGGCCATGGGCGCGACCGCGCAGTTAGCGGGCAGCGAGTGGCCGCCTTCCAGAATGGCGCGAAAACGGGCCACGAACACCCACTGCAGCCAGTCCGTGAAGACCATGGTATCGGCGAAGAAGGGCACTTCGGAATGGAACGCCTCCGGCGCCGGGGGCCGCGAGCCCAGATACCCGAGGGCATCCAGCTCCCGTTCCACCAGGCGCAGCAGCCGTTGCAGGTATTGACGCTCAGCTTCAGTCATCGATCAGGGGCAGCAGCTCAGTGATTTCATGAAGGTTGTGAATCCGGTGCGGATGCTCGACCAGTTCCTCCGGCCACTCCAGATTCAAAAGGTTCGCCCAGATGGCGTGAAAACCGTGACGCCGGGCCGCCTCCACATCCTCCAGGGGATGGTCACCCACATGAAGCGCCTGCTCGGGCCGGACGCCGGCGGTCTCGAGCGCCGCGTGAAACATGTCCGGTTCCGGCTTGCGGCGGCCCACGCTCTCCGCCGAATGGTGAAATGCGAACAGCTCATCGATCCCGATACGCGCCAGATCCGCGTTGCCGTTGCTCAGTGCGCCCAGGGTATAGCTGTCGGCCAGCGCTTCCAGTACCTCCAGGGCGCCGGGGAAGAACACCACGCGGTTGCGCGCCTCCAGAAACACGCTCAGGGCCTGCTCGGCCCCGTCCGTGGCCTCGCCGTCGCCATAGCCCGCCTCGCGGAAGCCGTGCCGCATTGCATCGCGTCGCAGGGCGGTGAAATTGTGGTGGTAGCGCTCATGCTCGGCGAGAAGCGTGTCACGAATGGCGCGAATACGCTCGATGCTCATCACCGCCGCGGCTTCCGGATGGGCCTCGGCGATCCACTCGCCACAGGCCCGCTCCGCCCGGCGGATCACCTCATCCACGGGCCAGAGCGTATTATCCAGGTCAAAGGTGATCAGTCGAATTCCCGTCATTCACGAAATTTTACCCGCTACGACTCCGGCCCGAAACGACACCGGTCGGCAACCATGAAAAAATCCGACTATCGGCCGCCTGTAAACAATCGCACACTGGCATCCTGCGTCACTGGGGCCTACACTGGTGTACCATGCAGAACGCAAAGCAGCATCCAGCACAGACAGACAACTCTCCCCAGGCACGGCTGGCCGGCATTCTGGACAGTCACCAGCCCGAAAGCATCCTCTCGGTCAGCCAGAACCCGGTGCCTCTGCTCGAGCACTGGTGCGAGGACCACAACTGCACGCTCACGCAGATCGTGGATACCGACCCCCTGCCCCGGCTGAAGGGGCTCGGCCGATTCGGTATTGCCGTGGTGGCCGATCAGCTCGAGTACATGAATCACCAGCAGGGCGAGGAGCTCATCGGGCGCCTGCGCAACCTGCACACCGAAAGCCTGGTGGTGCTCTACCAGGGGCAGCTGGCGCCGCAGCGACTGCGCTGGCAGCGCAACGAGTTTCTCGGCATGGGACTGCGCCACGACAGCCGCTTCACCAGCGAAGAGGGCCGGGAGATGAACCTCTACACCTACGAGCTGGCCACCTACAACTTCGTGCGCACCTGGAACAACCCCAGGTTCTGGGCCAACCCGGAAAACTGGGGCAAGTACTGGTGGTAGCACCGCAAGCGAACTGAACGGACCCCCATGCCCGGACAACGAATCCTTGAATCGCTGCGTTTCTGGTGGCGCAACCTCGCCGCGCTGTTGCTGGTCACGGCGCCCTTCGCCATCGCTGGCGAGTTCGTCCAGTGGTGGCTGGGCCCGGCGCTGGAAGAAACCGACGAGCAGCAGATCGCCGTCAATGCCGCGGGGGCGCTGGCCCTTCTGGCGCTGCGCCCCTTCCTTGAAGGCGCCGTGATCGGTCAGCTCTCGGCAATCCAGTCCGGCCGCGCCCGAGGACTGGGCGACTGCCTGCTCTTTTCCCTGCGCGTGGCCCCCTGGCTGGTGCCCGTCTACCTGCTGGTGCTGAGCCTTTCCTATGCCGGGCTGTTGCTGTTCATCCTTCCCGGGGTCTGGATCTATTCGCGGCTGTGCCTGGCGCCCTTCATTACCTGCCTGGAAGGCCGCGCACCCCTGGATGCACTGCGACAATCCGTGGAGCGCACCCGGGGCAATCAGCAGTGGATCATCTTCGTCACCGTCGCCATGACGGGCATCATGGTGCTGTTCGCACTGCTGCTCTGTGCAAGCCTGCTGCAACAGACGGTCGGCGACAACCAGACCACCGGCGTGCTCCTGGCCATCCTCACCGCCCTCGGCGGCGCACTGATAAGCGTGCTGGTATTCCGGTTTCATGTACTCAGCGCCCCCGGCGACGGACCCCAGCCGGACTGAACCGCCCACCCGGGGATCCAAAGCTGGCATAATGCCACCACAGAGTCACCGACAAAGACGGCAGCGAACATGAGCAAGTACAGCCTGGACATTGAATGGGACGCCCAGAGCAATGACCACTATGTGTGGCGACTGCAGAACGGCTCCGTGCTGGATGCCCGGGACGAGCACGGCGAAACCGTGAAGGAATTCATGGACCCGGAGGAAGCCTTTATCGGTTCCATTGCCTGTTGCCACCTGCTGTCCTTCGTGGCCGAGGCGGCCAGGGCGGGCTATGCCGTGGACAGTTATCGCGACCACCCCGTGGGCGCGCTGGACAAGAATCGCCAGGGCCGACTCTATGTCGCACGCATGCTGATGCAACCGCGCGCCACCTTCTCCGGCAGCCAGCCTTCGGATGACGAGGTCGCCACCTTTCACAAGAAGGCGCGCGAAAAATGCTTCATCAGCAACTCGGTACTCACCGACGTTGCGGTGGAGCCGCAGCTGTAAGGCGAGTGGCGAGTGGCGAGTGGCGAGTGGCGAGTGGCGAGTGGCGAGTGGCGAGTGGCGAGAAAAGGATATTCCACACCGTGCCTTGAAGAATGGTCCCCTCTCAATCTTGAAGGGCGTCGCAAAAGCGCCTCAATGGCACCGGTAGGAGGTGATCCTCCCCAACAACGACGGACACTTGATTAAGCGACCTGTTGTGCCTCAAACGCTTCCGGGCTGAGATACCCGTTGGCGCTGTGTCGGCGGACTCGATTGTAATCGATTTCGATATAC
>SLJS01000274.1 GCA_007135015.1 Alcanivorax sp.
ATCTGCAAGCCGCCCTGGACGAACGCCGGCGGGCCCACCGCTACCGGCGGCGGCCGGTGCTGGAGGGCCCGGCCGGCCGCGAGGCGGTGGTGGACGGCCAGCGCTATCTGAATTTCTGCTCCAACGATTACCTGGGCCTGGCGGCCCATCCGGCCGTCACCGAGGCATTCCGCAAGGCGGCGGAGGAGTATGGCGTGGGCAGCGGCGCCTCCCATCTGGTGTCCGGCCACAGCCGCCTGCATCACCAGCTCGAGGAGCAACTGGCGGACTTTGCCGGGTGCGAGCGGGCACTGCTGTTTTCCACCGGCTACATGGCCAACCTGGGCGCGGTGGGCGCGCTGCTCGGGCGTGAGGACGCGGTGTTCCAGGACCGGTTGAATCATGCCTCCCTGCTGGATGCGGGACTGGCCAGTGGGGCGCGTTTCCGGCGCTATCCACATGGAGATACGCAGACGCTGGCGCGGCAGCTTGGAAAGAGCTCCGCGCAGCGCAAGCTGGTGGTCACCGACGGCGTCTTCAGCATGGATGGCGACCGGGCGCCGCTGGCGGCGCTCTGCGATGCAGCGGAAGCCCATGGCGCCTGGCTCATGGTGGATGACGCGCACGGCTTTGGGGTGCTCGGCGAGCACGGCGGCGGACTGGTGGCGGAGCAGGGGCTCGGCATGCGGGTGCCGGTACTGGTGGGCACCCTGGGCAAGGCCTTCGGCACCTTCGGCGCATTCGTGGCGGGCAGCGAGGCGTTGATCGAAACGCTGATCCAGTTTGCCCGAACCTACATCTACACGACCGCCCTGCCGCCAGCGGTGGCCGCCGCCACCCTGGAAAGCCTGCGCCGGGTGCGGGCGGAGAACTGGCGGCGGGAAAGGCTGCGGGCTATGGTGCAGCGATTTCGCCGGGGCGCGACAGCGCTGGGCTACACACTCATGGAATCGGAAACCCCCATACAGCCATTGCTGATCGGCGAAGATGAACGAGCGCTGGCGCTGGCCTCGTCACTGCGCGAGCACGGTTTCCTGATTTCCGCCATTCGCCCGCCCACGGTGCCCGAGGGCACGGCGCGCCTGCGCGTGACCTTCTCCGCCGCCCACGAAGAGGCCGACGTGGACGCATTGCTGCAGGCGCTGGAACGGAGTCTTCCCGGATGACCGAGCTGGTTCCCTTTCACAATATCTACCGCCCCACCGGCGTATCCATGGAGGAAGCCGAGGACCTGGTGCTGCTCCATGGCTGGGGGCTGCACTCCATTGTCTGGGACGACATCATGCCGGCGCTGCTGGAGCGTTTTCGCGTGACGGTGGTGGACCTGCCGGGCATGGGCCAGAGCCCGCTGCCCGCCGGTGACTATGACCTGGATTTTGTCTGCCGGCAGTTGCGCCGGGTCCTGCCGCGGGACTTCCATCTGATGGGCTGGTCCCTGGGCGGGCTGGCCGCGCTGAAGCTCGCCGCCGAAGAGCCGGAACGGGTGCGGTCGCTGGTGACCGTGGCCACCAACCCTCGCTTTGTCGCCGCGGACGACTGGCCGGCGGCCATGCCCCCGGAGATCCTGGAGAAGTTCGCCGAGGTGCTTGACGAGGATCAGGAAGGCACCCTGGTGCGTTTCCTGGCGCTGAACTGCAAGGGCGCAGACACCATGCGCGCCGATGTGCGCAGGCTGCGCGACATCCTCTATTTCTGTGGGCTGCCTGCCGGGCGTGCACTGCGTGGCGGGCTTGAGATCCTGCGCGATACCGATCTGCGCGACGAGCTTTCCGCGCTGGCGGTGCCTGCCCTGATGATTTTCGGCGAGCGGGACAATATCGTGCCCGCGGCCGTTCTGCCGGAAATCGAGCGTATCGCGCCCGGGGTGGAGCTGGCGCTGCTCAAGGGGCTGGCCCATGTTCCCTTTCTTTCCGCGCCAGATATCTTTCTCCAGGCGCTGACCGATTTCTACCGGAGTGCATCCTCTTGAGCGAAAGCCAGGGACCACAGCAGGCCTTCGGCCGGGCTGCGGGGAGCTATGACGAATACGCTCGCCTGCAGACTGGTGTGGCCAATGCCCTGCTGGAACAACTGGCCGAACAGTGGCAATTGTCCCCGTCCCTGGCGGTGGACCTGGGTGCCGGTACCGCCGCGCTGGCCGCCCCCCTGCGCCGGCAATGGCCCGGGGCGCGGTGGCTGGCGCTCGACATTGCCCTGCCCATGCTGGAGCACGGACGGAAACTGGGCCGGCTGGGTGACGGTTTCGCGCCGGTGTGCGCCGATGCGGAGCAGCTTCCCCTGGCGGACGCGTCCGTGGATCTGCTGTGGTCGTCCTTCGCGTTGCAATGGTGTGATGATCCGATGACCGTGGTCGGCGAACTGCATCGCGTGCTGCGCCCCGGGGGCTGTCTGGCACTGGCCCTGCCGGTGGCCGGCACGCTTGATGAACTCGAGCAGAGCTGGGCCGAAGTGGACCAGCAAAGCCATACCCGGGCACTGTCTTCCGCGGAGCAGTGGATGCGCGCGCTGGCGGAGCACGACTTTCTCGTCGAGTCCCGGCGCGAGGTGATTCGGGAACATTATCCGGACTTGCGGGCCATCGGCGCCATGCTTCGCGGCACCGGCGCCCATCATGTCGAGCGCAGCGGCCCGGTGGGCCTGACCGGTCGGAGAAAACTCGCGCGCCTGCTCGAGGCCTATGAACGGCGCCGGGAGCCGGAGGGGCTGCCGGTGACCTGGCAGGTGTTGTATGTGGCAGGGACAAGGGAAAAGGGGCAAGGGGCAAGGAACAAGGGGCAAGGGGCAAGGGACAAGTAGTCGCCCGCCCCTTGCTCCTTGTACCTTGTTCCTTGTCCCTGGTTTTACACAGGAGATCCGTTCATGAGCCTCAAGGGCCGATACTTTGTTACCGGGACCGATACGGATTCGGGCAAGACCTGGGTCAGCTGCCGTTTGCTGGAACAGGCCGCCGCCGCCGGCCTGTCCTGTTACGGCATCAAGCCGCTGGCGGCGGGCAGCGAGGAAACCCCCGAAGGGTTGCGAAATGAAGACGCCCTGAATCTGATGGCCGCTTCCACCGAAAAGCTGGATTATGAGCTCGTCAATCCGGTGGCCCTGCGCGAGGCCATCGCGCCCCATATCGCCATGCAGAAAGCCGGCAGGCCGCCGCTTACCGCCGCGCGCCTGACCGGTTATGTCCGCGGCGCGCTCACCCACAAGGCCGACCTGGTGCTGGTGGAGGGTGCCGGTGGCTGGCGGGTGCCGCTCAACGAGCGCGAGACCCTGGCCGCCATTCCCCGGGAGCTGGATCTGCCGGTGATTCTGGTGGTGGGCATGAAGCTTGGCTGCATCAGCCATGCCCTGCTGACCGCCGAGGCCATCCAGCGCGACGGCCTGACGCTGGCCGGCTGGATTGCCAACCGCATGCCTCCGGAAATGCCGGTGCTGGAGGAGAACATAGCCATGCTGGAGAAGATGATTCCGGCGCCACGGATTGAAGTCAGCGAACCATCGGTTCGCTGAAGGGACAAGGGACAAGGGACAAGGG
>SLJS01000209.1 GCA_007135015.1 Alcanivorax sp.
TCCACCGTGGTAACTGACCCCGTGGGCATGGAAGAAATCGAATGGCTGGCGCCAAAAGCATCCACGTTACCCAGCATGGGCCTGATTTCCATGGGGTTGCCTTCGTCCACCCGCATATGCAGCGTTGCTTCGGAAACAGTGGTGCCACTTCCAAAGGGCACACCACTGAAACGCACACCACTGAGATAGTTCTCATTGTTGTCCAGCCCGGAGACATCATTCCCGTGATTTCGTCCGATCTGCAGTTGCTCGGCGGACGTGACCACGCCACCGTCAGCCAGGCTTTCGGAGCCATCATCGGCATCCGCGTTGATGGAAAGCCGGACACCGCCCATGCAGGACAGCTCGCCAGCAGGCTGCTCATGAGAGCCGGTGGCGCTCCACTCTACGACCAGACGGGGCTGACCCAGCCTGTTGCCGTCCTCGTTCTGCGCCCGGGCACTGTAGACTTCCGGCTCGTTCCCTTCAGAGAAACTGGTACGACTCATTGCCAGCGACAGGTTCTCCCGGCCACACCAGTCACTGCGAGATACCGCATCCTGTACGGTCTGGGTAACATCAACCCTGATGGCGTTGCCGTCGCGTTCAAGGGCTTCGGTAGTAGTCTCGCTCCAGGCGCGCGCAGCCAGATCATTGGCTTCGCTGAATACCTCGGCCCCATCTTCCTGGAAATGCATGTCCGCTTCGTAGGTGCCGAACCCGGTGGTGGGCGAGCGCAGCTCGATATAGGCGTTCTCCACCACGGCCCAGGAAGGCACGGCCACTTCATCGAAGCGGAACGCGGTCATGCGGGCGGAGTCACTGTGGATATGCGAGGCATGACTGGCGTAGGGCAGCGGCATGGTATCGCTTTCCACGTCGACCGGCTGGGGTTCAAGGATCCCTTCAATCTCATCAAAATCCTGAACGGCATCGCCCCCGGTCTCTACCTCCCCGGTCTCGTAGACCCGGGACCGGGAAACGGGATCCGACCGTTGCTCCAGACTTACGATCGGAAAGCCGATGTGACCACCGTCGGTGCCACCGCGGTTCTGCGCGGCGATACCCACGCGCATGTTGCCGGACAGCTGGTTAACCACCATTTCCATGGCCTCGAACATCTCCTCGCTGACGCTGTTGCCGCCGCCGGTATCGAAGTTCGCATTGACTTGCCCGGCGGTTTCCAGCAGAAACAGCACATTGGCGCCCGCACTCTCGTCGGGACCCTCGAGGTAAATCTGGATATCCTCGGCCAGAGCAGGCCGAGGACCCAGAACAAGGGCCGCCGCGATCAGCGCCACCAGCTGCAAGTATCGCTTGATGTTCATGGTCGGCCTCCCGTTATGAAGATCGTGTTGTCTATTGTTGTCCATCATATTTCGTCTTCCGGCACGAGCCCGCGACGCGAGAACTCCTGCACATTGAAGTTTTCCAGGTCCATGTCGGGCATCGCGCCATGGCCCACACCCGTGAACTGGTAGCTGCCGTAGAGGGCGCCGCCCTCACCGGAGCGGCTGATCTGACTGCCACCTTCACCCCCTTCGCCACCGATAATCTGGGGGGTCGGATTCACTGCCAGCCGATAGGAGGCCTGCAGAAACCCTGCGCCGTCATAGCGGTCGCCGTCGCTGCAGGCACCCGCCTTCACAAGCTGCGCATCGTCGGCCACCACGCAACGCTCCACTTCCTCCATCACGCCGTGGCTCAGCTGGTTGCCCATGATTTCAAAGATGTTCGTAACACTCTCACCAGCGGCATCTTCGTCACTTGCTTCTGTGAACAGGGCAGCCAGGGCGGCTTCGGCTGCCTGAAAGGACATGGTGCTCGCGCGCGCATTGGTGGCGATGGTCTGATTGAGAATGCTCGAGCGCATGGCCGTCACACCGATCAGAGAGACAATAAGCAGAATCACCAGCGCAACCAGCAGTGCGACGCCCGACTGCTTGCGACGTGAAACACTCGATGCAACTATCCAGAACATATCAGATACTCCCCCAATCGTAGTTACGCAGCCGAACCGTTGTACCGAAGAGCCTCCGCACAGCCTGGCCGTCCAAGGGCTCTACGCCGGACGTCAGTTCCTTGTCAAGCACCACATAATTATTCGGTTCTGCCAGGTCGGGAATATTCTCCTGCCGGGCTCGAACAAGCAGGCCTACCCGCACGGCCAGCACCTGGTCGTCCACGTTCAGATCGTCCGCCCTGACGTAGCGACTGGCGAAGGGGACGCCATCGTCTTCCGTATCAATGCCATAGAGTACCTGGAAGCTGTCCACACCCTCGACCAGGGTCAAACCGCCGCTTGCACCATCGACACTGCCCTCGCAGCGCAGCTGGTTTGCATCATTGACCCAGTAGGTGCTGACCACCAGTGCAGGAGCCGCTGCTGCGGCCAACGCATCGCCCTCACAATCCTCCATGCCGGCGTCCCCCTGGAATGAGAACGTCAGGCGATCATTGTCCGTGGCGCCAGTGCCGCCCTCGCTGCTGGGAGGAAAACCCACGCCCACGGGGAGCTGTGAATTCTCCACAATGATACCCGGCTCGGGCCCGGCGGCACCCGGCTGGACGAGGCTTGCCCGCCGTGCATCACGCTCGATGTACTCCAGGGCGAACCGCCCCTGTTCCTGTACATCGCGCAACGCCTGCTGCAGCACAAAGGTACGCTGGTTGGTAATGAAAAGCTGTGTCACCGCCAGCACCACAATCGAGCTCAGCAAAAGCGCGATCATGAGCTCGAGCATGGTGAAACCACCATGCGCGGCGCGCGGCTGAGCCACTGACTGTCTCGTCATCCGGTTCATGAAGCACCTCCCCCTCTCCAGACCGGGACATCCATTCTTATGCACTGATTCGCATTGGGGTCACAGTCAGCAACGGTGGTCTGATCCCAGGCAACCGTGATACAGAGCACCCAGGGATTATTGGTGCACTGATCCGCACTGATACGACCATTGGGCATCATCTGGGCGGCATGCCAGCGAAGCTGAAGGATGTCCCAGTCGGCGATCTCGTTGGCATTGCAGTTCGACGTGGTGCCCACGCACTGATTCCATTCATTGGGCACTTCACCGCCAACCGCGCCCTGATCCCAGTTTCCGGAGTCAGCGTATCGATCGAAGCCCTGTGGGTTCGCGGTCGCGCGTTCGGCCATGTCCTTGGCAATCTCCGTGGCCTGAGTGCGGTAGTGCGCGCCCTCCACGGTATCCAGCGCGCGCAGCTGCAGGGCAATGAAGCCCAGCACACCAATACTGGTCAGCAGCAACGCAACCAGAACCTCGATCATGGTCAGGCCATGCTCGCGACGGCGGCCTGCAGGGGGTACATGCTGAGTGAAGCGTTTCATTAGCAGTTGTGCTCCGTGCTGGTAACCCGGCCGACGCGGCTGATCACCACCCGACGGCCATCATTCTTTCCGCAGACAATGAACTCTGCCTCCGCACCGGCCGTGCCGTTGCGCCTGAATACCACCGGATCCCCGCCCTGCACCGTCACATCTCCGGCCGGCACAAAACCGACA
>SLJS01000291.1 GCA_007135015.1 Alcanivorax sp.
TAGACCCTTTTGCGACACCCTCGAGGGGAGAGGGGACTCTCCAGCAAAGCTGTGTTCTGAACAGCCTTTCGCGATACCTTCCTGATGGGAGCCGGGGTGGTTTTTCCGTCCGTGCTTGCTTCTCTGTTCCTGGCGTTGATCTTGCTGGCGCGGCCGTCAGGCCACGCCCCGTTCCTTCTTGATCTGTTCGAATTCGTCTTCGAAGAAGAAGCGCTCCTCGCCCAGCGCGGGTTCGAGGTGGTTCAGCCAGGTGGCGTTCTCGTTGTACTTCGCGAAGAAGGGTCGCTGCACCCAGTCGGCGTTGCGGCCCTGGATAAAGCGCAGTACGAATACCTTCTCGCCGTGGATTTCGGTCACGCCCTGGATTTCCACCTTGCCGGGTTCGCAGCTCATGCTGGGGCCCCGGGCGGTGCGGCCCAGGCCGGAGACGTTCTGCATGGCGCCGCGGTAGATCTCCCAGGCGCGCGCCAGCGGCACCTCGAAGTAGCGCCGTGCGCCGGTGTCACGCTCGACGAACATGTAGTAGGGGATGATGCCCAGGCGTACCTGCTCGCGCCACATGCGCGCCCAGACCTCGGGGTCGTCGTTGATGCCGGCCAGCAGCGGGCCCTGGCTGCGGATCTCCACGCCCGCATCGCGCAGGCGGCGAATGGCTTCGCGGGCAATCGGGGTGTCCATCTCCCGCCAGTGGTTGTAGTGGGCCATGATGGCCACGTGCTTGCCGGTGTTGACCAGTTGCTCGAACAGCCGCAGCAGGTCGTCGGCGTCCGGGTCGCTGACGAAGCGATGGGGCCAGAAGGTCAGCGCCTTGGTGCCGATGCGGATGGTCTGCACATGGGCCAGCTCCGGCTGCAGCAGTCCTTCCAGATAGGGCCGCAGCTTGTGCGTCTTCATCACCATGGGGTCGCCGCCGGTCATCAGCAGGTCGGAGACTTCCTGGTGGGTGCGCAGGTACTCCAGCAGGCTGTCGGCTTCATTGGAGGCGAAGCGCAGTTCCTTGTCGCCGACGAACTGGGCCCAGCGGAAGCAGAAAGTGCAGTAGGAATGGCATACCTGACCCTGACTGGGAAAGAACAGCACCGTTTCGCGGTACTTGTGCTGCATGCCTTCGACCTTGTCCTCGCCCAGGGTGGGCACGTTCAGCTCCATCTGGCCGGCCGGGTGCGGATTGAGGTCGGCGCGCAGTTCCTTCGCCAGCTCGTTGATGGCCTTGCGGTCGGCACCGGATTTCATCAGTTCGGCCATGCGTTCGAAGGCGCCCGGCTCCAGCATTTCGCGCTGGGGGAAAACCAGCCGGAACAGGGGGTCGTCCGGCACCCGGTCCCAGTCGATCAGCGATTCGATCACATATTCGTTGACCCGGAAGGGCAGCACATTGGCCACCACCTCGATCTCGAAACGCAGCTGCTCGGGAAGGTTCTGCAGCGCGGGAATCTCCCGGATCTGCCGGTTCGTGTAGACCCGGAAAGGCCGCGGTTCGTAGAGGGACAGGTCCCTGACATTCAGTGCCTGGTTCATGCTCACTCCTGGCAATCAAGCAATGGCGCGTGAGTCGCTCCATGACCGATCCTCCTGCGGGACCGGCCCGTACTCACCCTTGCGGATTCCGTTGCCGGCTCTTTTCGCGTTGCGCGGGCCGGCTGCGATGCACCCGGGTCGGGCCCGGGTGGCGATGACGAAAGCGAACGCATTATAACAGGGGGTTACTGCCGGGCAAAAAAGATACAGCCTGGAAGAAATGCGCCGAAAATGCATAAACGTGAGCCGTTCGTGCGGGCTTTATTCAGTCCGGGGTCTGGAGAAGCGTCAACGGTGGTTGCCGTCGGGCGGTTCGCCCCAGCGTCACGCCGGCCAGTATCACCAGCAATCCAAGTGCCGCCGGCAGCAGCATCCAGGGCGACCAGGGCAGCTCCCCGTCGAAAAGCCGCTGTGCCAGGGGCCAGAGCGAGGCGAGCATGATCAGCGAGGCGGCCAGGGCGGAGGCCAGCCCCAGCAGGGTGAATTCCAGCCATTCCACCTGTCGCAGCAGGCTCCGGCGGGCGCCGAGCGTGCGCAGCAGGGCATTGTCCCGGGCGCGGGCGTCGCCGCCGCTGAGCAGTGCGGCGGCCAGCACCAGCAGGGCCGCGCCCATGAGCAGCACGGCAAGCAGGGCGGTGGCGCGGCTGGCCTGGGCGATGATTCCGCGGGCCCGGTCAAGCATGTCGTTCACGTCCAGCAGGCTCATGTGGGGCATGGCCCGGACCAGTTCCGCCAGCCGCGCGCCGTCGCCCGGGGGCAGCCAGAAGCTGGTCAGCCAGGTGCGGTCGTGTTCGTCGAGACTGCCCGGGCTGAAGATGAAGAAGAAATTGGGCTGGAAGCTGTCCCAGTCGACTTCGCGGATGCCGGTGACCCTGGCTTCCAGGGTGCGCGTGCCGCTGACGAACCGCACCCGGTCGCCCGGGTCCAGCTCCAGGCTGTTGGCGATCTGTTCCTCCACCGTCACTTCATGGTCGTGGCGGCCGGGCAGCCATTCGCCTTCCACCATCCGGTTGGACGGTGGGAGCTGTTCGGTCTCGGTCAGTACCAGGTCCCGGTTGAGGGTGCGCTCGGCCCGGTCGTCGTATTTGGTCAGGGCCTGGCGCACCGGGGTGTCGTTGATTTCCACCAGCCGTCCCCGGATTACCGGGTAGGCGGGTTGTTCCTCGCCGTCGTGGCGCTCGAGCCACTCTGACAGGGTATCGAGGTCCTCTTCGAACAGGTTGAAGACAAAGAAGTTGGGCGCGCGCTCGGGCAGACGGTGCTGCCAGTCGTCGAGCAGACGGTTGCCGGTCTGGCCGGCAAGTCCCAGTACGGACATGGCCACGGTCAGTGCGGCGAGCAGAGGCAGGGTCAGGCCCGGGCGGCGGCTGAGCCGGCGAATGGCCAGGCGCAGGGGCAGCGCGAGGCGGCGGCTGCCGCGGTCGAGCATCAGCAGCAGGGGCCAGAACAGTGCCGGCAGCAGCACCGCCATGGCCACCAGCAGCAACAGCAACTGTCCGAGATCCGCCAGTGATCCGGTCAGCAGGGCGGCAAGCAGGACCGGCGCGGCCAGGGCGGCGGCCAGTTCGAGCGTCAGCGATGCCTGCCGTGCTTCCGAGCGGCCCGACAGCACCTGCATGGCCGGCACCCGTACCAGCGCGGTCAACCGGGGCAGGCCGAAGGCCAGCCAGAGCAGCAGCGGGCCGAACAGGATGACGATCCAGTCGCCGGGGTCCGCGGCCAGGCCACCCTCGCGGCCCAGGTCGCCGCGCAGGGCGAGGATCAGGCCGATGCCGGCCAGTGAGCCGAGCAGCGAGGCGGGCAGGATGGCAATGAATTCGCCGCCCAGCAGCCGGGTGAGCACCTGGCGCCGGCGGGCGCCGAAGCTGCGCAACAGCGCGGCCATGCGCGCGCGGCGGCGTACCCGCTGGGAGCTGGCCAGATAAATGGCCGCGCCACAGAGCAGGGTGACCAGCAGCACGGCCAGGCTGACCCAGAGGGTGAGCTGGCGTAGCGGGCCCATGGAGCGCACCGCCGCGTCTTCCAGGGTTTCGAGTTCCTGGTCCGGGCGCAGGTCTTCGCTCAGCGCCTGCCGTGCGCGCTCCAGTGGCGCCGGTTCGCCGGCCAGGAGCAGTCGGTATTCCACCCGGGTGCCCGGGCCCAGTACGCCGGTGGCCTCCAGGTCCGCCAGGTTGAACAGCACCCTGGGGTTCATGCTGTAAAAGCCCGCGCCCTGGTCGGGTTCCTGGCGAATCACCGCGGAGATTTCCAGTTCCTTGCGGCCCAGTCGCAGTGGCTCGCCCACCTCCAGGCCAAGCTGGTCGAGCACCTGTTCGGCGGCCCAGGCTTCGCCGGGCGGCGGCCCGCTTTGCTGCGGGCGTGACGCGCCGAAGCGCTCATCGGCGATCATCAGCTCGCCGAACAGGGGATAGGCCGCGTCCACGGCCCGGGCGGAGACCAGCAGGGTCTCATCGCCTTCCACCAGCACGGTGGCGAAATCGGTGATCCGGGCCCGCTCCAGTTCCCGGGTGGCTTCGCGCTGGGACTCGGTCGGTGGCGAGGAGCCGGCAAGTACCAGTTCACCGCCCAGTGCCTCGGCGGTGTGGATGGCAAAGCGCTCCTCCAGCTCGGCGCTGAGCAGCACCACTGAGGCGAGGGCGACGGCGGAGAGCATGACCGACAGCGCCAGTACCCGGAAGACGCTGTCCCGCCAGGGACGAAACGGACTATTCATCAAGGCGGCCTTCACGCAGCTTGAGCCGGCGGTCGCAGCGTCCGGCCAGTTCCTCGTCATGGGTGACCAGCACGAGAGCGGTGCCTGCCTGGCGATTCAGGTCGAAGAGCAGTTCGGCGATGCGGGCACCGTTGGCGTGGTCCAGGCTGCCGGTGGGCTCATCGGCGAACAGCAGCGCCGGCTCCACGGCGAAGGCCCGGGCCAGGGCCACGCGCTGCTGCTCGCCGCCGGAAAGCTGGGCGGGGAAATGCTGCAGGCGCTCGCCCAGGCCCAGTCGTTCGAGCCAGGCGTCCGCGCGGGCGCGGGCGTCGCGGCGGTGCTGCAGTTCCATGGGCAGCATCACGTTTTCCCGCGCCGTCAGGTCGGCCACCAGGTGAAAGGACTGGAACACGAAGGCGCAGAGTTCGCCGCGCCGGGCGGCGCGGTCATCTTCGTTCAGGCTGCTGAAGGGCCGGCCCTGCAGCTCCACGGTGCCCGAGCCCGGCACGTCCAGCCCGGCGAGCAGGCCCAGCAGGGTTGACTTGCCGCTGCCGGAAGGCCCGAGAATGGCCAGGCTTTCACCAGAGGCCAGTTCCATTCGTATATCATGCAGCAGGGTAAGGTTGCCTTCCGGGCCGGGAACCGTCTTGCCCAGATCAAGGGCCCGTAGCAGTGGAGTATCGTTCATGCGTTTTGTGCTCTGCCTTGTGCTGTTGTGCCTGGGCCCGCCGGTGCAGGCCGAGCGCCTGCTGGTGCTGGGCGACAGTATCAGCGCGGCCTACGGGATTGACAAGGACGAGGGCTGGGTTCGTCTTCTTGAACGGCATCTGGACGAACAGTGTCCCGCGGTGGACGTGTACAACGCGTCAACCACTGGCGAGACCAGCGCCGGGGGTCTTGCAAGGCTGCCGGGGCTGCTGGAGCGTCACGATCCCGAGGTGGTGGTGATCGAACTGGGTGGCAATGATGGTCTGCGCGGACTGCCTCCGGAGCGCATGAAGCAGAACCTTGCGGGCATGATCTCGATGGTTCGCGAGGCCGGCGCGCAGCCGGTGCTCTTCGGCATGCGCATTCCTCCCAATTACGGAGAGGTCTACAGCCGCATGTTCGAGGACGCTTTTGCTGCCGTGGCCGAGCGCACGGAGGTGGCTTTCCTGCCGTTCTTTCTCGAAGGCGTGGCCGGCGAGGAAGACATGATGCAGGAAGACGGCATTCATCCTTCCGCGACCGCTCAGCCACGGCTTCTGGAAAACGCGCGGGGCGCGCTCGACCCGCTGCTTGCGCCCTGGTGTGGAGACGACTGATGGAGTTCGCCGCGCAACCCTTGTGGCAGCCGGTACTGGAATTCTGGCTTGGCGACGGGCTGGAGCGGGACTGGCCCTCGGGCTCGCCCGGCGCGCTCTGGTTCCGGGCGGACCCGGCCGTGGACGAGGGCATCCGCGAGCGGTTCGGAACCCTGGTGGAGTACGCGTTGGCCGGCGAGCTGGTGGACTGGGAGAGTGCGCCGCTTTCCAGGCTGGCGCTGGTGCTGCTGCTGGATCAGTTTCCGCGCAATATCTTTCGCGGCACGCCACAGGCCTTTGCCGGCGATCATCGCGCCGTGACCCTGGTCAGCGAGGGACTGGCGCTGCACATGGACCGGGAGCTGCCCTGGGCGGGCCAGCTGTTTTTCGCCATGCCGCTGATGCATGCCGAGGACGAGGACCTGCAGGCACTGAGTGTGCGCACCTTTGAACGCATGGCGGAGCAGGCCCCGGAATCCGCGCGCGCGGCGATCGAGGACAGCCTGGCCCACGCCCGCGAACATCGCGACATCATCCACCGCTTCGGGCGCTTTCCGCATCGCAACGCAGTACTGGAACGGCCGAGCACGGAGGAGGAAGAGGCGTTTCTGGAAAACGCCCGGCGCTACGGGCAGTAGCGGCCCGTTGGCGGCCCTTTGGGGCCGCGGCTGCGGGCTACGAGCTGCGGGCCACGAGATTGCGCGGCCTTCGGCCGCTCTCCCCACCCCGACCCTCCCCCTGGATGTTATCGCAAAAGCCCCTCTCCCTGGATGGGAGAGGGGTTTGGGGAGAGGGTGAGGCTACGGCAGGCGCAACGCGTGACGCTTTCCCGTAATTCGATCCCCCTCTCCCTGTCCCTCTCCCACGGCGGGGAGAGGGGACCCTCCAGCAAGGCCGCGCAGGCGATGGTTTTTGCGCTGCTGGGCAGCGTTCCTACAGTTTCGGCTCAAGGCTTTCGAGTACGCGCATCAGGCGTTCGCGGAGGGCCGGGTCGAGGCCGTTTTCCGGGGTGACGGAGGAATCCTTCAGTACCTGGAGGACCTTCGGCAATGCTGGTTCGTTCTTGTCGCTTCCCTTCATGGCGCGGGGGAGCTGTTCGAGTTGCCAGGCCATGCGTTCCTCCCGGGCGTCTTCCGGGCTGTCCAGGCCCGCGAGGACTTCCGCGGCCACCGCGAGTTCGCGTTGCGCCGGGGTGTCTTCGGATGCGGGCGCGTTCCGGAATTGTTGCAGGCACTGGTGCCACTGGTGCCAGCGCGGAAGTTCCCGGCGGATGTGCCGGGCCCGGTCGCGCAGTTCATCACGCCGGCGCTCGAGTTCCTTCTCCCGGGGCGGGCAGGGCAGGGAGGTGACGGTCTCAAGCTGCCGGCCCAGTGCGTCCGTGTCGAGTTCGCCGACGGGTGCGTCCAGAAGGGATGCCAGTTGATCCAGCGCTTCTTTGAGTGTTGCGGCCTGTTGTTCGAACTCTTCCCGGCGCGCTTTCCTGTTTTCGTCCCGGGCGGCGAAGATCCGGTCGCAGGCGCGGCGGAAGCGCTTGTTCAGGGGGCGGTACTGGCGCGGTAGCACCCAGCCGGCCTGTTTCCAGCGCTGCTGTAGCGTCCGGGCGGCTTCCACCGCCTCTTCGGGGCTTTCCTTCTCCGCGAGAGCCTCCGCTTCGGCGGTCAGTCTCTCCAGGTCCTCGGCGTGCCGCGCCGAGGCTTCATCCAGGCGCCGGTCCAGTTCCCGCAGCAATGCGCTGAAACGCTGGCCGACTTCCCGGGCGTCGGTGAAGCGAACCGGCTCGTACTGGTGCCATTCCTCCGGGGCCCTGCGGCGTATTTCCCAGACCGCCGACCAGTCGGCGTGGTCCCAGTCCTGTTGTTCGATGAAGTCGTGGAGCTGGTCGCAGAGTCCGGCGCGTTTTTCCAGGTTGGCGGCGCGTTCGGCGTCCAGTTCGCGGAAGTGTTCCCGGCAGGGTTCGTAGGCCCGGTCCGAGGCCTGCCTGAAACGGTCCCAGAGGGCCTGGTCGGCTTCCTGGTCCGAGGACATCAGCGCGCGCCATTCCTCGTGAAGGGCCTGCACGGCGGTGGCTTTTTCCGGCGGGTCCATTTCCGTTGCGGCGAGTTCTTCCATGCGCCGGCACAGTTCTTCCTTTTTTGGGGAGGCGGCAAAATCGTGCCAGTCGCGAAGTTCGTCGCGTTCCGGGCGCAGCTTTTCCAGCCGGCGGCGGACTTCCGGGTTATCACGCTCCTCGAGAAGCTTTTCGGCCCTGTGCCAGAGACGGTTCACCTGGCGCAGGTTGCGCTGGCGAAGCTCCCTGTGCAGGCCCGCGAGTACCGGGCGAAACCGGTCATCGTCGGGCTGCGCCGGCGGTGCTTGCTCCACGACCTCCGGCCGCGCCGACAGGCTGGCGGGGGCGGGAATATCCTCCGGCCATTGTCCGGCGAGTTCCTCCGGCGCGGCTTCCGGTTGTGCGGTTTCGCCTTCCTCTGTTGTCCGGAGACGGGCGAAAAGGTCCAGGGCCCGTTCCCAGCTTTCCAGCAGGGTCGCGAAGTGCTGCCGCGCGGTCTCGTCCGGTTCGGCCGTCGTGATGGCGTTTTCCCAGCGCCGGCGCTGGGTGGCGACCGCGGCGCGGATGTTGCCGGACTCGTGTTCCCAGGTTTCCGGGTCGATCTGCTCCCGCAGGGCCCGGAGCTGTTCAATGGCGTTCTGCTGGTCCCTGTGCGCCTGTTCCGTCTCCCGCTGTGTCTGTTCGAGCTGCTCGTGTTCGGCGAGCTGGCGTGTGCAGGCCTCGAGCAGTGCCCGGGCCTGTTGCTGTTGTTCCTGCGGGGCGTCGTCGGCCAGTTCCCGCCACTGGCGTTCGAGCTGCCCGAGTCGGTGCCGGTAGAGCGAATCCGGTGTGCGCCGGCTCCAGGTATCGAGCTGTTCGAGAAGCTGTGCGCGCTCGCGCTCGCGGCGCTCGTGTTCCTGTTCGGCCTGTTGCAGGGCCTTGAGCCGTTCGCGGGCATGGCGCAGGACACGCTTGTCCCGGCCCTCGCGGACCAGTCGGCGCAGCAGCTCCGGCTCCTCGAGCCGCTGTGCTGCCGCGAGGCGTTCCCGTTCTCCCGGGGCATGCACTGCCAGTTCGAAAAGGCGTTGCGGTGCCTCCAGTCGATCAATGGCCGCCAGGCGCGATTTCGGGTCCGGGCTTTCGCGGGCCACATGAAGCAGGACCTGCGGGTTGTCGGTCAGGCGGATCATGCGCAGCCGGTTCTCCGCGATGGGGCTCTGTTCGGCGGTGCCCGCCAGCAGGGCGCAGACCCGTGCGGCCGCGCTGTCGCGCACGGAGGCGGCGCGGTCCTGGTGAATGATCTCGTCGAGGAGCTGGAAGTCCTGCAGCCGCGAGGTGGCCGCCGCGCGTACCTGCTCGCTGGCATCGCCGCGGGCCAGGGTGGCCAGGATCGACAGCGCTTCGTCGCTGGCGGGGTCGAGTTCGGCGACCGCGCGTTCGCGGACCTCGGCGTTGCGGTGTTGCCATCGTGGGGAAAAGAATCTGCGCAGCATGAAAATCCCTGTCATTGCATTCTGGGCGCCGGCCGCAGCGGCAGCCCGGTTTCGGCTTGATGATAACAGCCTGTTGCGAAACAACTCGCGCCACCGCCTCGGGCGAGCGGATAAAACGTCCTGTGCAATTCGCTTCAGGCCGGGCCCTGGCCCGCGTCGGCGGTGGAGGCGCTCGCCCGCAGTCGTGCTTCGATGAGTGTGTCCTTTTCTTCCCAGATGCCGTTGATCCATTCCTGCATGCGTGCCCGGAAATCGGGATCATTCTCGTAGTCGCCCTGCCAGGTCCATTCGGGAATGGTTCGTTCGCGAATGATTACCCGGATATCGCGCACGGCACCGCCCAGGAAGGCGGACAGCGTCCGCGGCGTGCCCGGCGGGTAGATGATGGTCACATCCAGCAGCCTCTTCAGGGTTCCGCCCATGGCGTTGAGGGTAAAGGCGGTGCCGCCGGCGCGGGGACGCAGCAGGTGGCGGAACGGCGATTGCTGCGACTGTTGCTTGGCGCGCGTCAGACGGGTGCCCTCGAAGAAGTTCATCACCGAGGTGGGAAAGTAGGCGAATTTCTCGCAGGCCTTGCGGGTGGTTTCCACATCTTTGCCCCGCAGCTCGGGGTTGCGCTCGAGTTCGGCTTTCGAATAGCGCTTCATGAAGGGAAAATCCAGCGCCCACCAGGCCTGGCCGAGAAGTGGCACCCGGATCAGTTCCTGTTTCAGAAAGAATTTCAGCAGGGGAATGCGGCGATTGCAGAAGCGTTGCAGGATCAGGATGTCCGCCCAGGACTGGTGATTGGCGGTGACCAGATACCACCGGTCCCGGCGCAGCTCGGCATCAATTTCCAGGTGCCAGCGTGGGCGGCTGATCAGCGCGATGATGCCATTGTTGATGCTGCACCAAAGCTCCGCGATCCACACCAGCATGCGCGCCAGCCGGACCTGCACCGGTTGCCAGGGGATCAGGATCTTGAGCAGTGTGAGCGCGTAGAGCGGTATCACCAGGACCAGGGTGTTCAGAAATAGCAGCAAGTAGGCAATGCCTGCCCGGGCATGATTCCAGAGACTCATTGTTATTGATCACATCCAACAGGGAAGGTGCCGCAATCCTACAATATCCGGGCCGGTCCGGATATTGCTCCGGATCCCATTCACCATGCCAGCCCGCCTCGGCGGGCACCAGCGGTCCGGTCTGACCGCGTGGCCTTTTGCGCGCACCCTACGCTCCATGCCCGGCCATTGCGCCTGTGCCTGTGGCCTCGGGGGCCAGCCGTTTGAGCGTTCCTGTCATTGGCGTCGCGTTACCCGCGGCCTAAGCTCCGGAACCCTGGTACTTCTTCGACCCCACGGGAGATTCTTATGGCAGGTCCCCTTTCCACGCTCAAGGTACTGGATTTCACCGGACTCCTTCCCGGCCCCTTCGGCACCATGATCCTGGCGGATCTCGGCGCCGAGGTGCTGCGCATCGAGTCGCCCGGGCGTCCCGACATGGTGCGCATGCTGCCGCCCATGGATGACGGCGTCTCCGCCGTGCACGGTTATATCAATCGCTCCAAGCGTTCGCTGGCCGTCGACCTGAAAAAGCCCGAGGGTGTGGAAGTGATCAAGCGGCTGGTCCGTGAATACGACATCGTGGTCGAACAGTTCCGCCCCGGGGTCATGGACCGTCTTGGCGTGGGCTACGAGACCCTCAGCGAGATCAACCCGAAGCTGATCTATTGTTCGATCACCGGCTACGGCCAGGACGGCCCCTACCGGGACCGGGCCGGGCATGACCTCAATTATCTGGCCATCGCCGGCATGACCTCCTACAACGGCCGGCGCGAGTCCGGGCCTTCGCCCATGGCCTTCCAGGTGGCGGATGTGGCTGGCGGTTCCTGTCATGCGGTCATGGGGATCCTGGCGGCGGTGGTGCATCGCAGTGCCACCGGCGAGGGGCAGCAGATCGATATTTCCATGACCGATGCGGCCTTCGGGCTGCACGCGCTGAACGCGCCGCCGGCGCTGCTGGAGGGCAAGGACCCGGAGCTGGAGCGCACCCAGCTCAACGGGGGTTCTTTCTATGACTGTTATGAGACCGCCGACGGCCGGTGGTTCTCCGTGGGGGGGCTGGAGCCGCAGTTCTTCATGCAGTTCTGCAATGCAATCGGCAAGCCGGAGCTGGCCGGGCGCGGCCTGGCCATGGACCCGGATGTGGTGCGCGAGGTCAAGGGCGAGATCAGCGAAGCCATGAGACAGAAGACGTTCGACGAGTGGAGCGAGATCTTCGCGAAGATCGATTCCTGTACCGAGCCGGTGCTGAGTTTCTCCGAGGCCTGTGAGCACCCCCAGATCAAGGCCCGCAACATGATCGTGGAGGTGGAAAAGCCCGGCGGCGGCGCCCAGAAACAGGTGGCCTCGCCGCTTCGCTTTTCGCGCACTCCGCCGCAGTACCGGCACCCGGGCAGTCAGCTGGGCGCGCATACCGACGAAGCGCTGCGCGAGCACGGCTTCAGCGACGACGAGATCGCGCAGCTGAGGAAGTCCGGCGCCGTGGCCTGACAATCTGGCGGATTTCGCAACGGGGCGGCGGCGACCGGGCCGCGCGCCCCGGGAATTTTCACCGGTGTGCGGCAGGTCTGGCGCCGGCAGGGCCACGGCGGCTATGCTGGCAAAAAGACTGGAGTAGCCAGCCGTTGTTGATGCGGGGAACCCCCAGCCTGTTGTCCCTTCTCGCCTGCCTTGCCGTGGCCTGGTCCTGCCCCCTGTCCGCCGCGGAGCCGGAGCCCGGTGCCGCCGATGGCGAGGGTGGTGATTCCGTCACGGATGAATCAGCCAGTGGGCAGGAGGATGAGCCGGCCCGGCCCGAGCGTTTCGAGGACACTCCCTTCCTTGGCGAGCCGCTGAACTATCTGCTTCCCGGAAGCCGCCGTATACCCATGGTTCCCGTGGAGGAGCTTTCCATTCCCGCCGATGAGCATGACGAACGGGATCCGGCTGCAGAGCCGGAAGTCATCGAGTTCGAGCAGAAGGAGCCTGCCGAGCGCGAACGATGGGAATCGGACGACGCGGGTCAGGTAGTGCTGGAAGCCGAATCGCCCCCGGAGGATGAGGAGGACGGTCCCGACGGCGAAGAGGACAAGGAGCGCCGCTACCGGGTTCCCGGACCCTGTGGCGAATGGGAAGGCGGTGAGCTTGCCTGGTACGACCGCACCCACGGGATGGTGTCCAGGACACTCTGCTGGCCCTCGCGCTGGTTCGACAACTTCTTCGGGGACCCGGATGAGGTGGATCAGCATCGTGCCGGAACCTATGTGCGGCTAACCGGCGCACAGGCCTGGCAGGACGATGGAGAGAATCCGGACCGGTTCAGCTACAGCGCCAGCGTCAACCTTCCCCGGATCCAGGAACGTCTGAGTCTGGTCTTCAGCGATGACGATGCCGACCGTGAAGAAACCCTGCTGCGTCGCGCCCGCGAGGAGGAAGAGGAGCCCGAGTCCGTCACCCGGGCCGGGCTGCGCTATGTACTGCGTGCCCGCGAAGCCATGGACCTGGATACGGATGCGGGGGTGCGTGGCAGTCGTCTGAAGGCGTTTGTGCGGGTGCGGTACCGCGAACGCTGGCCGATCACCGAGCACTGGCATTTCAGCCTCGGCGAGGAGATCACCTGGCGGGACACCCGGGGCTGGGAAAGTGTTTCCCGCCTGGGTTTCAATCGCGCCCTGGGCGGCCGTGCGGCCCTGCGGGTGACCACGCGGGCGGAATGGAGCCAGGAGGATTTCGACGTGGATGGCTGGTACTGGCGTCAGCGTGCGGCGGTGGGCGTGCAACTGACCAGCCGCTCGGCGATTGACTATTCCATTACCGTCGACGGCTACACCCGCCCCCA
Source organism: Alcanivorax sp. (assembly GCA_007135015.1). Lineage (GTDB taxonomy): Bacteria > Pseudomonadota > Gammaproteobacteria > Pseudomonadales > Alcanivoracaceae > SLJS01. The sequence continues at coordinate 12,871 of SLJS01000291.1, forward strand.
TGCCCAGGTGGAGAACTATCGGCTGGGCACCCGTTTCCGGCGCAATTTCTGGCGCCCCTGGATGTTCTATGAGATCGAGCCCTTCGTGCGCTGGTCACTGGAGCGCGATCATGAGCCGGTCCACGGCATCTGGTTCAGGCTGGAAGCCCGGTTCGGGCTTTATGATTGAGGGGTTTGGGCTGCGGGCTGCGGGCTACGAGCTGCGGGAATATTGTCCGTGGCACAAGCAGAGCCCTCTGCCCCATAGCCCGAAGCCCGAAGCCCGTAGCCCAAAGCTCGTAGCCCGTAGCTCGAGGCCGGCGGCGGCCA
>SLJS01000279.1 GCA_007135015.1 Alcanivorax sp.
CAGGGTGTTGCTGGCCGGATGGAAGACAAGCCGGTTCAGGTTCCAGGTGGTGAGCTGCACCGCATGGTGGGCGCCCTCGGCGGCAAGCGCCTCCAGCACCACGCCGATAAAGTAGTCGGCGGGATCATAGCGCGCCTCGGTGCCCACCTTGCGTACCTGGGCGGTGGCCTGCTCGCCCGCGTCGTTACGGAAACGGTCCTGTACCGAGGCGGCCGCCGCCGACGCCTGTGCCGCAGGCGCTTGCGCGGCGGGCGCGGCACCGGCATTGCCATGGTGCGCCGCATGCAGGGCATCCCAGAGCAGGTTCAGCTTTGCCGGCTTGCCGAGCACCTGGAAACCCTCGGGCCCCGTTCCCGACTCACTGAGCAGGATCGTCTTCCCCCGGTCCAGTGCCTCCGGCGCGGGCGGCGCCTCGCCCATGCCGTCCATATCCACCAGGGTGACATCCGCCTCCGCCGGGTCGGTGAGCACGCACTTGCCCCGGTAATTGATCAGAAAGATATTGCGAAATCGATCTGCCGAGCGCTGGTCAAAGCCCCGCAGGGCGACCTTGATCGGGTCCATTAAAGCCCTCTCCCCAAGGTGTCTTGTTGAGTTCGGAACAGTAGGCGTGAACTATGTCACTCTAAAGAAAGCGCTGATTGATCTCAATCAAATCTACGCCCCTGGAACCGTAAAAAAGTACCAGCTTAATTTTACAATCTGGCGAGAGTGGCTATGACTGATAGGTCACATTAATTGCGGCAGGCGTTCTGCCCTGCCTGCGCCGCCTCCGAACCTGCAAGGGAAACGGAGAGGTCTGCGCGGTCAGAGCGGCTTGATGGTCACCGGCAGGCCGTCCTTGGGTACGGCGAGGGGGACCTGCTGGTATTTCATACGGTAACCCGGTCGTACCTGGACGCTGAAGTTGCGCAAGAAGTGGAACAGGAAGACCTTTGACTGCAGTTCGGCAAAGTTGATGCCCAGGCACTTGTGATGCCCGCCGCCGAAGGGGATCCACTGGTAGAAGTGCTGCTTGTCCTCGGCGCGTTCCGGTGAGAAGCGCTCGGGGTCGAAGGTCCGGGGGTTGCTCCAGTACGCCTCCATGTAGTGGGTGTGCAGCGGAACGATACTGACCATGGTGTTGCGCGGAATCCGGTAGCCCTGCCATTCGACATCGTCCACGGTGCGCCGGGGAATCACCGGCAGCGGCGGATGCATGCGCAGTGCCTCGCGGAACACCCGGGTGGTCTGCTCCAGTTTGCCCAGGTCCTTGTATTCCAGCTCGTCCTTGCCCAGTTCTTCGTATTCCTCGCGCAGGCGTTGTTGCCATTGCGGATTTTTCGCCAGTGCGTAGACGATGGAACTCAGGGTACTGGTGGTGGTGTCGTGGGCGGCGAAGAGCAGGAAGATCATGTGGTTCATGATGTCGTCATCGGAAAGGCCCGGGCCGTCTTCCTCCTGCGATGCACGGCAGAGCTGCGAGAAGAAGTCATTGGCGTCGCTCTGCTTGCGCGCCGGAATCAGGTCGCTGACAAAGCCTTCCAGAAACTGCCGCCCCTTCATGCCCCGGTACCAGGTGGTGCCGGGAATCATGAGCCGCGCGATGGCCAGGGAGGCATCCACTTCCGCCACAAAGGCTTCGTTCACCTTTTTCGCCTCCGGGCCCATGCGCAGGCCAAAGAAAGTGGAAGCGCCCACATCCAGCAGCAGGGATTTTATCGCCTGGAAGAAACTGAAGCTGCGATACCTCGGCCACTGCTGAATGCCCGAGGCAATGTGCGGGTTCATGCTTTCCAGGTAGCTGGAAAGCGCGGGCTTGCGGAACGCCTGCTGCATGATGCGACGGTGAAATTTGTGATCGGCAAAATCACGGAGCATGAGCCCGTTGCGAAACAGCTTGCCGAGCACCGGATTCCAGGCACCGCGACTGGAGAACACATGGTCCTGGTCGCGCAGCACGAACTCGTTGGCATCGGGCCCCAGCAGAGTCACGCCGCGCTGGAAGAGCACGGAACCGCGGAGCACCGGACCATACTGTTCGGCCCCTTCTTCCACCATTCCCTGCAGATCCCGCAGGAACCGGAAGGTCTGGCCGATGACGGGCAGTCCGTAGTCGCCGGGAATGTGGTCCAGTTTGCGCCGCGGGAAAAGGGGCAGGCGCTCCGCCTTGCGCTGGGCTTCGTGCATTGTGTTCATGGCGCGATTCGTCTGGCGTCCTGATGGACCCTTGCCCGCAATGTAGCGAGGGGGGAACGGGGGCACAAGAGATCTACATGACCGGCGAATCCGTATAGCCGGGTACCCATCGCCAGGATAAAGGCACTATTCGTTCGGGGTGGCTTGCCGCGCCGGGTCGCGGGTTGGGGGGTGCATGAACCGGCCAGCCCTTGTGGCACGGGTGGAGCTTGCCGGAGGGCGCGGGAAAGGCGAGGATTGGCGCGGCCCGGAATACGTCGAGTCCGGGCGCAACCGCCAACAGGATTCGCCGACACAGGACACCGCGCAATGGCCCAACAGATCATTCAGCTCAACATCGATTTGCCCGCGCCCGTGGAGGAGATCTTTTCGTTTTTCGAGGTGCACGAAAACCTGGGTCGCATCTTCGGCGCGAGGATTTCGCGCATCCGCGAGGGCAGCGATGCGCCCAACGGCACCGGCTCGGTCCGCAAGCTCAGCATCGGGCCACTGCCGCCGATTGAAGAGACCGTGACCCTCTACGAGAAGAATGCGCGCATCGAGTACTCCATCAGTAATACCACGCCGCTGAAGAACCACCACGGCATCATGCGCTTCAGCGAGAAGGACGGTGGCACTCATCTGGATTACAACATCGTCTTTGAATCACGCATCCCGCTGGTGGGCGGCCTGATTCGAAAGACCCTGGAACGCAATATCAGAAAGGGCTGCGAGAAGTACGCGCGGTCGCTGGCCTGAACGGAAACCGATCCCGTGGAAGCCGGTTACATCTGGGTGCTGCTGCTGGCAATGGCGCCTTTCGTGGAGATCTTCTTTGCCATTCCCGCTGGTGTGGCAATGGGGCTGGATGTGTTGCTGGTTGCCATGGTCGCATTTGTCGGCAACTTCCTGCCGCTTCCACTACTGGCCCTGCTCCATGAACGCCTGGCGCAGCGGTTCCCGCGCCTGTTCGGTGCCTCCGCCACCGGTGCCCGACGCCGGCGTGGCGAGCGGGCCCGGAATTTGCTGGTCCGATGGGGCGTGCCCGGCCTGGCGCTCCAGGCGCCGGTGGGCACCGGCTCGCATTTCGCCACACCGCTCGCGTTGACCATGGGCGCCGACCAGCGCCACACACTGATCTGGATGGCGCTGGCGCTTGTGCTCTGGAGCGTTGCCATTGCCCTGGTGTCGGTGCTGGGGATGGAAGGCATCCAGCGGCTGATGGGGGCAGGGGGATGAGCGCCCTGTGATGGCCGCTTCCTGCGGGGGGAGGGATTGGGGACGGCTTTCCCGTAATTCTCCCCCCTCCCCAACC
>SLJS01000308.1 GCA_007135015.1 Alcanivorax sp.
CGGGGGAGGGGCAGGGAGAGGGGAGGTCATGGAGGGCGTTGCCTGGTGGGAAATCAGATCAGGCCCATGGCCACCATGGCTTCGCTGACCTTGAGGAAGCCGACGATATTGGCGCCCACCACATAGTTGCCCGGGGAGCCGAACTCATCGGCGGTGTCGTGGCAGTTGCGGTGAATGTTCACCATGATTTCCTCGAGGCGGTTGGCCGTGTAGTCGAAACCCCAGGAGTCACGGCTGGCATTCTGTTGCATCTCCAGTGCGCTGGTGGCCACGCCGCCGGCGTTGGCGGCCTTGCCCGGGCCGTAGGCGATGCCGGCGTCCTGGAACAGGCGGATGCCTTCCGGGGTGGTGGGCATGTTGGCACCCTCGGCCACCGCGATGCAGCCGTTTTCCACCAGTGTCTTCGCGTCCTTTCCCGTCAGTTCGTTTTGCGTGGCACAGGGCAGCGCCACGTCGCAGGGCGTCTTCCAGATGTTGCCGTCGGCCACATAGTGCGCGTTCGACTTCTCCTGTGCATAGGCACTGATCCGGCGGCGCTCGACTTCCTTGATCCGCTTGACCAGATCCAGGTCGATGCCCTGTTCGTCGACGATGAAGCCTGATGAGTCGGAGCAGGCGATGATCCGGGCGCCGAGCTTGCGGGCCATTTCCATCGCGTAGATGGCCACGTTGCCGGAGCCGGAGACCACCACTGTCTTGCCTTCCAGGGAGTCGTTGCGGGCCTTGAGCATTTCCTGGGTGAAATGCACGGTGCCGAAGCCGGTGGCCTCCCTGCGCGCACAGCTGCCGCCCCAGCCCAGGCCCTTGCCGGTCAGTATTCCGGACTCGTAGCGGTTGGTGATGCGCTTGTACTGGCCGAAAAGATAGCCGATCTCACGCTCGCCCACGCCGATGTCGCCTGCCGGCACATCCGTGTATTCGCCCAGATGCCGATACAGTTCCGTCATCAGGCTCTGGCAGAAGCGCATGATCTCGCTGTCGGAGCGCCCCTTGGGATCGAAGTCGCTGCCGCCCTTGCCGCCGCCGATGGGCAGGCCGGTCAGCGCATTCTTGAAGATCTGTTCGAAACCGAGGAACTTGACGATCCCCAGATAGACCGACGGATGGAAGCGCATGCCGCCCTTGTAGGGGCCCAGGGCACTGTTGAACTCCACCCGAAAGGCGCGGTTGATGTGGGTCTCGCCCTGGTCGTCCTGCCAGGGCACACGGAAGATGATCTGCCGTTCGGGCTCGCAGATGCGCTGGATCACTTTGTGCTCGGCGAACTCCGGGTACTTAACCAGAACCGGGCCCAGTGTTTCCAGTACTTCATGGACCGCCTGGTGGAATTCGTTTTCACCCGGGTTGCGATGCAGCACGTCCTGGTAGATTGGTTCCAGCTTTTCGTCGAGCCTGGCGGGCATGGTGTGCTCCTGTGCAGAAAATGCTTTACAAGGTTTGCGAGCTCCGGCGATCAGTCGTGGCAATCCCGGTTTCCCCGTGTGGGGGATTCCAGAGGCCTGAACAGGGGGCGCCGGGCAGCGGGCAATACTCTACATGCTCTTCACGGGAGGCGCACCACCTCCTGTCAGGGAGATTGTTGAAAAGGTTTGCAGGAGCGCTGTTTGCAACGCGACCAGCCCCGGATTCCGACACAGTGCTGGATTCCTCGCGCTGCGAGCAGCGCTCCTGCAGGTCGCCTTGAGCCTTCTGCGATAACGCCCGGGAGCGCTGAAGCTCCCGGATCACTGTACAAGCGGGCTCGAGGCCGCATCCATGTCGATGCCGCGGATATCGGCGCGCGCGGCCAGCACCCGCAGGTACTGGCTCACCGAACGGCGCCACACGGATTCGCTCAGATAGTTTTCCACCTTTTCGCGGACCTGCTCGAAGTCCGGGATCTCGCCGGGAATGCGCTCGTGGAGCCAGACCACATGAAAGCCGTAGCGGGTTTCCAGTGGATGGGCGGCGATCTCGCCCACCGGGAAGCGCTCCAGGGCCTTTTCAAACTCCCGGCAGGTCTGTCCGGGGCCGATCTCCCCCAGGTCGCCGCCGTCGGCGGCCGAAGGACATCTGGAGTGTCGCCGGGCGAGTTCCCGGAAGCGCGACGGATCCCTTTCGAGCAGGCGAATCAGCCGTCGGCAACGGGTGCGCGCCGCTACCCGGCCCTCCGCGTCATCGGGGAGGGCGGGGCGAAGGATGTGGGAAGCGCGGTAGCGGCCGGGTGTGCGAAGTTGCTCCCGGTTTTTTTCATACCAGGCGCGGCAGGAGGCCTCGTCCGGCTCCGGGGTGCTCAGCTCCCGCTCGAGCAGCGCGCCAATACGCGCTTCGTCACCATCGTTTCCGGATTCGGCGGAGCTGATGCCAAGCCGGTCCGCCTCGGAAAGAAGCAGCGCCCGGACCGCCAGGGCGGTGGCCGCCTTTTGCCGGGCCTGGTCGATACTCGGGGCCGGATGGTATTGCAGTTCGCGGGCAATCTCATCCTCGCTGATGCTGCGGTCGTTGACCCGGATCGGAACCGGGGCGGGTTCGGGCTGATGGGAGTGGACGGTCATGTCATGTCTCCGGGTTGTGCAGTCGTGGTCGCCGCAGGCGCCTGGGCCGGCGCCTGCGGTTATTGTCCTTTCAGTGCCGGCGCACCAGCTGATAGCTGCGGCCCAGGTAAATCACCGGGAAGCTCCAGATATGGACCAGCCGGGTGAAGGGAAAGCTCAGGAACATCAGCAGCCCAAGAAACACATGGAGCTTGTAGATCCAGTGGACATCGACGATGAACTCCCAGGCGCCGGCGCGGAAGGTGACGATGTACTGGGCCCAGTTGGCCAGCTGCACCATCACCGCGCCGTCCATGTGTCCGGTGGACACGGGGATGGTCAGCAGTCCGGTAATCAGCTGCAGGTAGAGCAGCAGCAGGATGAAGGTATCCGCCGGCGCGCTATTGGCGCGTACCCGTTCATTGAACAGGCGGCGCCAGACCAGATAGGTCAGGCCAATGAAGCATACGGCCCCGAAGATGCCGCCGGCGACAATGGCCAGAAGCTGTTTGGTGGAAGTGCTCAGTCCCAGCCCGTGGTAGAACCACTGGGGCGTGAGCAGCCCGAATACATGGCCCAGAAGCAACAGCAGTATGCCCACGTGGAAGAAGATGCTCGCCCAGCGGAACATCGGGCCGTTGTCCAGGGTCTGGCTCGACTGGGCGCGCCAGCTGTACTGCCCGCGCTCGAAGCGAACCAGACATCCGAGCAGGAACACCGCGCCGGCAATGTACGGAAGGATTCCGAAAAGAAACTGGTTGATGTAATCCATGGGTCTCTCCTGCCTCAGCCCTTGCCCGCCGCGCGAGCCTGGTTGTTGTCCAGCCATTGAACCGGCGTCTCCGGGGGACGCGCGGGCTCGCTACCGCACCCGGAACCTTCCGGCCCGGGGTTTCCGAGAAAGGTCACCTGTTCCTCCTCCCAGATCTCGTCCATCTTCTCCAGGGTTTCATCCGGTTCTTCGCTGGCGGCCTGTTTGCGCAATGTCTCCGCCTCCTCGCAGGAGCCGCCCAGTGCCTCGAGTGCCTGGAACAGCAGTGCGTAGCCGGAGCGCTTCTCGCGCAGGCGTGCGCCCAGCAGCACGATCACCGGCATGGCATCTGTGAGCATGGCGTGAATCTCTCGCGGGTCATCGACCGTGGAGAGAAACTCCAGAAACAGCGGCAGGTAATCGGGCAGCTCATGAGCATTGAGCTCCAGTCCCCGGCTGCGGTAGTAGTCGATCAGATCCACCATCGCCTGGCCCCGGTCACGGCTTTCGCCATGCACATGCTCAAAGAGGTGCAGGGACAGGTGACGACCGCGGTCAAACAGCGACACATACTCCTGCTGCAGTTGCATCAGCGGTGTCTCGCAAAGCTCGGCGACCCAGGCCTCGAGCCACTCCCGGGAGTCCGGAGGAAGCGCTGCCTCTTCGTTGAGAAGCGACGTGAGTTCAGGCAGTGACCGGTACAGTTCCTCGTCCGGGTAGCCCATGAGTCGTGCCATGATTCGTAATGTAAGCATTGTCATACCTCAGCTCAGGTCCTTCACGCGGATCGGGAAGAACTTGCGTGCATTGGTGGAGCGTTCACCGAACAGCCGCGAAGGTGTGGCTTCGCCGCTGCAGCCTTCGCCGAAGCTGAAGCCGCAGCCGCCGCGTTCGCTGTAGGCGTCATAGAGTGCACTGGCCTCCTCGCGCTTGTTGGTCGGGATCACGAAGCGGTCCTCGTAGTCGGCAATCGCCATGTAGCGGTACATTTCCTCTACCTGCTCCAGGCTCAGGCCCACTCGATCCAGGACGTCGGTGTTGTCCTCGCCTTCCACGTGCCGTCCGCGCATGAACGCGCGCATGGCCAGCATCCGCTCCAGCGCCAGGGTCACCGGCGCCTCCTCGCCCGCGGTCAGCATGTTCGCCAGGTAGCGAACCGGTATGCGCAGCGCACTGACATCCGGAATCTCGCCGTTGTAGCCGATATGGCCGGCTTCGGCGGCGGACTGGATGGGCGACAGCGGGGGGCAGTACCAGACCATGGGCAGGGTGCGGTACTCCGGGTGGAGCGGGAAGGCGACCTTCCAGTCCAGTGCCATCTTGTACACCGGCGACTGTTGCGCGGCGGTCAGCCATTCCTCCGGAATGCCCTGGCGGCGCGCCTCCTCGATCACTTCCGGGTCGTTCGGGTCCAGGAAGATGTCGAGCTGCGCCTGGTAGAGGTCCTGCTCGTTGGCGGCACTGGCCGCTTCCTCGATGCGATCCGCGTCATAGAGCAGTACGCCCAGGTAGCGAATCCGGCCGACACAGGTTTCCGAGCAGACAGTGGGCTCGCCCACCTCGATCCTCGGGTAGCAGAAGGTGCATTTCTCGGATTTGCCGCTTTTCCAGTTGAAATAGATCTTCTTGTAGGGGCAGCCGGATACGCACATGCGCCAGCCCCGGCACTTGTCCTGATCGATCAGGACAATACCGTCCTCCTCGCGCTTGTAGATTGCGCCAGAGGGGCAGGCGGCCACGCAGGTGGGGTTCAGGCAGTGTTCGCACAACCGGGGCAGATACATCATGAAGGTGTTCTCGAACTGCCCGTAGATCTCCTTTTCCACCTCGCGGAAGTTGTAATCCTTGGAGCGGTGTTCGAACTCGGTGCCCAGGATCTCCTCCCAGTTGGGCCCCCATTCGATCTTCTCCATGCGCTTGCCGGTAATCGCCGAGCGGGGGCGCGCCGTGGGCATGGTCTTGCTGTCGCCCGCGGTCTGGAGATGCCCGTAATCGTAGTCCCAGGGCTCGTAATAGTCGTCGATGGCGGGCATGTCCGGGTTGGCAAAGAGATTTGCCAGCACCCGCCAGCGCCCGCCCATCCTCGGCTGGATGTCGCCGTTGGCCTTGCGAACCCAGCCGCCGTTCCAGCGGTCCTGGTTCTCCCATTCCTTCGGGTAGCCGATGCCCGGCTTGGTCTCCACGTTATTGAACCAGGCGTACTCCATGCCCTCGCGGGAGGTCCATACGTTCTTGCAGGTCACGGAACAGGTATGGCACCCGATGCACTTGTCCAGGTTCAGGACCTTGCCGATCTGCGCGCGAATCTTCATCAGACACCCTCCACTTGCATGGCATCGCCGGATGCCTCGCCGTCCATCCAGTCCACCTTGTCCATCTTGCGGACAATGATGAACTCATCGCGGTTGGCGCCGACGGTTCCGTGATAATTGAAAAAGTAGCTTTGCTGGGCGTAGCCGCCGATCATGTGCGTCGGCTTGAGCACCGTCCGGGTCACGGAGTTGTGAATGCCGCCCCGGTTTCCGGTGATCTCGGAGCCAGGAGTGTTCACGATCTTCTCCTGGGCGTGGTACATCATGGACATGCCCTCGGGCACGCGCTGGCTGACCACCGCCCTGGCGGTGATGGCGCCGTTGATGTTGAAGGCCTCGATCCAGTCGTTGTCCACGATGCCCGCGCGGGCAGCGTCCTTCTCGCTGATCCAGACAATAGGCCCGCCGCGAGAGAGCGTCAGCATCAGCAGGTTGTCCGTGTAGGTGCTGTGGATGCCCCATTTCTGGTGCGGCGTTATGAAGTTGAGCACGATCTCGGTATTGCCGTTGCTGCGCGTGCCCTTCATCGGATCGATCGTCTTGAGGTCCACCGGCGGCTTGTACACGCAGAGCTGCTCGCCGAAGGCGCGCATCCACTTGTGGTCCTGGTAGAACTGCTGGCGGCCGGTGAGGGTGCGCCAGGGGATCAGCTCATTGATGTTGGTCCAGCCGGCGTTGTAGCTGACCTTTTCCGATTCGATACCCGACCAGATGGGCGAGGAGTAGATCTTGCGCGGCTGTGCGACCAGGTCGCGAAAGCGCAGCTTCTCCGCGGCGTGGCCGGCCACCAGGTGCGCGTGTTCGCGCCCGCTGTTCTTTTCCAGCGCCTGCCAGGCTTTCATGGCCACGCGTCCGTTGGTCTCGGGGGCAAGCATCAGGATGGTCTCGGCGGCGTCGATCGCGGTCTCGATCTTCGGCTGTCCCTTCGCCGAGCCCTTTTCCTGCCGGCCGTTGAGGTCGCCCAGTGCCTCGACTTCCTCCTTTGTGTCCCACTGCATGCCCTTGCCCATGTTTCCGGCGGACGCCATCAGGGGTCCCAGGGCGGTGAAACGCTCGTAGGTGGCCGGGTAATCCCGTTCGATGGCCACCAGCCCCGGCATGGTCTTGCCCGGAACCGGCTCACACTCGCCTTTTTTCCAGTCCGCCACATCCAGTGCCTGGGCCAGTTCCGCCGGTGAATCGTGCATCAGCGGCACCGTGACCACATCGGTTTCCCGGCCGAGATGCCCGGGGCAGAGCTGCGAGAAGGTTCGGGCAATGCCCTTGTAGATATCCCAGTCCGAACGGGACTCCCAGGCCGGGTCCACCGCCGCGGTGAGCGGGTGGATGAACGGGTGCATGTCCGATGTGTTGAGGTCGTTCTTCTCGTACCAGGTGGCCGTGGGCAGCACGATGTCCGAGTACATGCAGGTGGTGGACATGCGAAAGTCCAGCGTGGTCAGCAGGTCCAGCTTGCCGGTGGCCGCGTCTCGCCATTTCACCTCCTGCGGATGCAGGTCGGTTTCGTCACCAAGGTCCTTGTTCTGCAGACCGTTCTCCGTGCCCAGCAGGTACTTGAGGAAGTACTCATGGCCCTTGCCGGACGAGCCCAGCAGGTTGGAGCGCCAGACGAACATGTTGCGCGGGAAGTTCGCCGGGTGATCCGGGTCCTCGCTGGCGAAGGCGATATTACCGTTCTTCAGTTGTTCGACCACGTATTCCTTCGGGTCCATTCCGGCGGTGGCCGCCTCGCGCCCGATGGAAAGCGGGTTGCGGTTGAGCTGCGGGGCGGAAGGAAGCCAGCCCATGCGTTCGGCGCGCACGTTGAAATCGATCATGTGCCCCTGGAAGTCCTCGGGCTTCGTCAGCGGCGAAAGCACCTCGGAGACCTGGAGCTTCTCGTGGCGCCACTGGCTGGTGTGGTTGTAGAAGAAGGACGTGGAATTCATCTGCCGGGGCGGCCGTGCCCAGTCCAGCGCAAAGGCCAGCGGCGTCCAGCCGCTTTGCGGGCGCAGCTTCTCCTGACCCACGTAATGGGCCCAGCCGCCACCGCTTACCCCGATGCAGCCGCACATCATCAGCATCTTGATGACACCGCGGTAGTTCATGTCCATGTGGTACCAGTGGTTCATGGCCGCGCCGATGATGATCATCGACTTGCCCTGCGTCTTGTGGGCATTCTCGGCGAACTGGCGTGCCACGGTGATGACCTTTTCGCGAGGCACTCCGGTAATCACTTCCTGCCAGGCGGGGGTGTAGGGCACGTCGTCGTCGTAGCTGGCGGCCACGTTGCCGCCGCCGAGACCACGGTCGATGCCGTAGTTGGCCACCATCAGATCGAACACCGTGGCCACCGTGGCCTCGCTGCCATCGGCCAGGCGGATGCGGCGAACCGGAACATTGCGGCGCTGCACCGCGTCATGGTCAGTGTGCGACCAGTGGGCGTTTCCGCCACCACCGAAGTAGGGAAAGGCCACCGGCATCACGTCTTCGGAGGATTCGATCTCGGTGAGACGGGGCCGGACTTCCCGGCCTCGGGCGTCCAGCGACTCCAGGTTCCAGTGATGTTCCTTCTCGCCCCAGCGGAAGCCGATGGAGCCACGGGGCACGACAATGTCGTCGGTGGTTTCATCGCGGACCAGGGTCTTCCATTCCGGGTTGTTTTCCTGGCCCATGTTCTCGGAAAGATCCGAAGCGCGCAGGTAGCGGCCGGGAACGGCCTGGCCATCCTGCTGGTCAAGCAGTACCAGACAGGGAAGATCCGTGTACTGGCGCACGTAGTTGTCAAAATACTCGCTGCGACCCTCCACGTGCCATTCCTTGAGAATGACATGGCCGAGGGCCATGGCCAGCGCCGAATCGGTTCCCTGCTTGGGATTGAGCCAGATGTCGCCGAACTTGGAGGCTTCCGAGTAGTCGGGCGTGACGGTAACCGTCTTGGTGCCCCGATACCGCGCCTCGGTCATGTAGTGGGCATCCGGGGTGCGTGTCTGCGGAACGTTGGACCCCCACATCATCAGGAAGGTGGAGTTGAACCAGTCGGCGGATTCGGGCACGTCGGTCTGCTCGCCCCAGGTCTGCGGCGATGCGGGCGGCAGGTCGCAGTACCAGTCATAGAAGCTCATGCAGGTGCCGCCGATCAGCGACAGGTACCGGGTGCCCGCCGCGTAGGAGACCATGGACATGGCGGGAATCGGCGAGAAACCGATGATCCGGTCCGGGCCCCAGTCCCGTGCGGTATAGACGTTGGCGGCGGCGATGATCTCGTTGACTTCCCGCCAGTCGGCGCGCACGAATCCGCCCAGGCCGCGGCGGGACTTGTAGCTGCGTGCTTTCTGTTCATCCTCGACAATGGACTGCCAGGCGGTGACTGGATCATCGTGTTCCTTGCGCGCCTCGCGCCACAGCTCCACCAGCCGCCCGCGGATCATCGGGTACTTCACCCGGTTGGCACTGTATATGTACCAGGAGTAGCTCGCCCCGCGGGCGCAGCCGCGCGGTTCGTGATTGGGCATGCCCGGGCGGGTGCGGGGGTAATCGGTCTGCTGGGTTTCCCAGGTGACCAGTCCGTTCTTTACATAGATCTTCCAGGAGCAGGAGCCCGTGCAGTTCACGCCATGGGTGGAGCGCACGATCCGGTCATGCTGCCAGCGCTGGCGATAGGCGGCTTCCCACTTGCGTGATTCGTCGGTGGCAACGCCGTGGTCGTCGGAGAATTCCTCGGTATCGCGCCGAAAGAACTGAAGCCTGTCGAGAAAATGACTCATTGTCCTGCTCCTTGCGGGTAATCCCGCCGTTCATGATTCTGTTGTCCTTTTCGGTTCATCTGCTTTTCCCGTCTATGGATTCTTAACGTAAGCGTTTCGGCGAAGGTAGAACCACCAGTTCACTACCAGGCACAGGGCATAGAAGATTGCGAAGCCGTACATGGCCAGCTCCGGCTGGCCGGCCTCGATCTGGTCGCCCATGACCCGGGGCGCGATGAAGGCGCCATAGGCGGCCACCGCGGAGGTCCAGCCCAGAACAGGGCCCTTCTGTTCCTGGTTGAAGATCACGCCGATTGTGCGGAAGGTGGAGCCGTTGCCCGTGCCGCAGGCGGCGAAGATGACCAGGAAGAGGATCAGAAAGAGCGGGAAGTAGTCCTGGGGAGACTCGGAGCCGTAGGCGAGCATCATGACGTAGCCCACCGCCACCGATGCCATCACCATGACCACCGAGATGACCTGGGTGACGATGGAGCCGCCCACCTTGTCGGAGAGCCAGCCGCCCACCGGGCGGATCAGGGCGCCGATAAAGGGTCCGATCCATGCGTAGGTGAGTGCGCTGGGGCCGTCCGGGTTGGATACACGTTGCACGGAGCCATCCGGTTGCACTTCGTTCATGTAGCCGAAGATCACCTCGATGGACAGTGGCAGCGCGGCGGAAAAGCCGATAAAGGATCCAAAAGTGGCAATATAGAGCACGGTCATCGACCAGGTGTGCCGGTCGGAGAAAATGGCGAACTGGCGCTGAATATTGGGCTTGATCTGGCCGGGAAGAAGCCGCATGAAGGCCAGCGTCAGCACGATGATCAGCGGCAGTGCCAGCCACATATTGAGTACACCGAGGCCGACCGGCTGCGGCAGAAAGAGATACAGACCAATGGCCGCGGCGATGAAACCCACCGCATAGAGACCCAGAATCTTGCCGAAGGCGGCCAGCGGGCTACCGGGGTCCGGGCTCACGGTACGCAGGTTGTTCATGCCGAACCAGGCGGCGAGGCTGGCCGGGATCAGCACCAGTGCCCAGAGCAGTGCGGCGTTCTGGATCCAGGTCTCGGTGCCGGCCTCGATGCGGCCGATCAGTGTTCCCGAGGAGCTTTCCAGCGCCATGGGATTGCCGGACAGTGCTCCGAAGACGGCGGCAGTCATCACCAGCGGGATGAGAATCTGCATGGTGGTCACGCCAAAGTTGCCCAGCCCGGCGTTCAGCCCCAGGGCCAGACCCTGCTGCTTTTTCGGGAAGAAATTGGAAATGTTGCTCATGGAGGCGGCAAAGTTTCCGCCACCGATTCCCGAAAGGAACGCCAGAAGCTGAAAGGTCCACAGCGGTGTGTCCTTGCTCTGCAGGGCGAAGTATGCGCCCACGCAGGGAAGGATCATCAGTGCCGTGGTAAGGAAGATGGTGTTGCGCCCGCCGGCGATACGGATCATAAAGGAGGCGGGGATGCGCAGGGTCGCACCGGTAAGGCCGGCGATGGCCGTCAATGTGAACAGCTGGGTTTCGGAGAAGGGAAAGCCCAGGTTCAGCATCTGCACCGTGATCATCCCCCACATCTGCCAGACCGCGAAGGCCAGCAGAAGGCAGGGGATGGATATCCACAGGTTGCGCCTGGCGATGCCATGGCCTTCGGACTGCCAGAGGTTCTCGTCTTCCGGATCCCAGCGCTCAATATCCCGGTTTGTTTTCACAAGCAGAAACTCCTGTTGTTGAGACCTCAGTTGCGACCGGTAACGATCCCGTTTTCCAGGTTGAGTTGTTCGTATCGTTCACGGGTCAGCACCGGTGCCCGGCGTTCGGTCCACCACATCCAGACCACTGAAACCAGCGTGAAGCCGAAGCAGAGCATCCAGACCGTGGTCGTCACGCCGGTGAGGTCCACCAGCGCGCCGAACATGATGGGAAGCAGGAAACCGCCGATGCCGCCAGCCAGGCCCACCATCCCCGAGACCAGCCCGAGGTTCTCGTGGTATTCGTCGGACAGGTACTTGAACACCGATGCCTTGCCCAGGCCCCAGGCGATGCCGACGACGAAAAGGAGCATGGTAAACAGCCACATGGGCAGGCCGAACTCGAATTCCAGCGCGCCTCCGTCACGAGTATGGATGGCATACTCGGTGTGCGGATAGGACATGAAGAAGAAGCAGATCAGGCTTGACCACATGCACCACCAGGTCACGGTATGGGCGCCGAGCCGGTCGGAGAGCCAGCCGCCGAAGGCGCGAATGACCCCGGAAGGCAGCACGAAGATGGTGGCAATCAGCGCAGCAAGCTGGATGCCCACCCCGTATTCCATCATGTAGTAGCGGGTCAGCCAGAGCGAAACACCCACATAGCCGCCGAATACCACCGAGTAGTACTGGCAGTATTTCCACACTTTTGGGTCATTGAGTACACGAAGCTGTTCGCGGTAGCTGATGGTGCTCTTGGCGCGGTGTTCGGGATTGGAATAGGTGAAGAACCAGAAGAGGAGCGCGGTAATCAGCATGATCGCCGCGTAGACATTGGCCACCATCTGCCAGCTCAGGACCACGATGACCGTGGGGGCGATGTACTTGGTGACCGCCGCGCCGGCATTGCCGGCGCCGAAGATGCCCATGGCGGTGCCTTGTTGCCGGGCAGGGAACCACTTGGCGGTGTAGCTGATCCCCACGGAGAAGCTGCCGCCGGCCAGACCCACCACGGCGCCGAGCGCCAGGAAGTGCCAGTACTCGGTGGCGAACTGCACCGCCCAGATGGCCGGCACGGTGGTCAGCATCAGTATGAAGAAGACCGGGCGTCCGCCGAACCGGTCGGTCCAGGCGCCCAGGGGAAGGCGTACCAGCGAACCGATGAGAATGGGCACGGCGGTCAGAATGCCGAACTGGGTGTCAGACAGGTTCAGCTCCTCGGCGATGGGTACCCCGATCTCGCCGAACATGGTCCAGACCATGAAGCAGACCGTGAACGCGAAGGTGTTCGCGGTGAGTACGGAGTATCGCTGAAACCGTTCCGAAGCCATCTGCTCGCCTCTGCTGGTTGATGTCTGCAAGAGGTTAATTCCGGTCAGCCACGGCTACCTTGACTGGCGTCAAAAAGATGCAGGCTATATGCATTAAAGCTGAGCGGGCGCCGCGAGCGTTTCGGGTGGATGAGAAAGGAGGTGAGTGTGCGCTACGCGGGAAAGCCGCACAGGCCCGGGAGATTCTTTTCTTGCGTCGGGTGATTGCGGGGCTTAGTCGATGCTCTCCTCCCGCAGAAGTCGCACCTCGAGAAGCAGGTTACGATAGACCCGGTCGGCTTCTTCCGGGTCAAAATCCTGATGATAGCGTTTCCGAACTCCGGTCTCGCTGAGGATCCGGTGGAGACAGGGGGTGATGTTCTCCCGTGCCAGGCAGGCCCGCGCGCAGGTCAGGTGGCAGCCGTCCAGTACGATCACCGGCCTTTGTGATCGGGCCATGCGCACCAGCCTGGGCACGCCGCCGCCAACGCCCGCTACACAGGACATTTCTGCTTCGCCTTCCCGGTCCAGGCGCAGCGCCAGTGCATTGGTCATCTGGGCAGCACTGGAGCATCCCGAGCAGGAATAGACCAGAGGCAGTTCCCTGGAGGCCGTCATTGCGAAAGCTCCTGTCGGAAGAAGGCCCTCTATCGTGCACTGCCGGGGCGCACCGTTGCATTGATGTGACTCAAGCGGCTAGCCCGGATATTGCACCAAATGCCCTGTACTTCGCGCCGCGGATGGTCGTCGTCAGGCGTGCTCGCGACTGAAACCGTAGCGGGGACTACGTTTGAAGGAGCATGTGCGCCTGACGACGGCCAGACCAAGCGAA
>SLJS01000092.1 GCA_007135015.1 Alcanivorax sp.
AGAATCAAGCGGTGCGGCTACCGTAGCCTTCCCCCTCTCCCCAGCCCTCTCCCACGAGGGGAGAGGGGGTTTTTACGACACCCTCCTTGTGGGAGAGGGACAGGGAGAGGGGGAGGAAGTACGGGAAAGCGTCGCGCAATGCCGCCGCCAGCGCGCCGAACGCTGCAAGGGTCTGGACAACGAGGCCTTTAACGGATCTACAGGAGATGCAAATGAACGCCACACTGCCCGATGTTGCCCGGACACAATCCGGCGACAGTACCGTCTCGCTGGACGAGGTGGGCATGGAAAACATTGCCGTGCCGGTGCGGCTGAATGAAACCGGCGCGCAACCCGTCAGCGAGGGTAGCGCCGATCTTCTGGTCGACTTTCCGGGGGGCGAGACCGCCCTCAAGGGCATTCACATGTCCCGGCTGTATCGGCTGCTGATCGAGTTTTCCGAAACCGGTCTTTCCTCGCCGGCGGCACTGGAGCAGCTGATGCGTCAGTGCGTGGACAGCCACGAGGACTGCGCCTCCACGCGGGCGCTGCTGCGGCTGCGGTTTCCGCTGATGCTGTCGCGCCCGGCGCTGGTCAGCAGGGGGTTGTCCGGCTGGCGCAGTTACCCGCTGGAAATCGAGGCGGAAATGGACCGCCGCCGGGACCTTTTCCGGGTGCGGTTGCATCTGGATGTGACCTATTCGTCCACCTGTCCCTGCTCCGCCGCCCTGGCGGGCCAGGTGATCGGCCAGACCTTCCACGCCGATCTCGGGGATCGCGCCAGTCTCGCGCCCGCTGAAGTTCTCGAGTGGCTGGAGCACAATGCCATGATCGCAACGCCCCACAGCCAGCGCAGTGTTGCCTCGGTATCGGTTCTGCTGGACCCGGCGAGTGAAAATCTGGGAGCCTCCGGGCTGATCGATGAAATCGAGGCGATTCTTCTCACTCCGGTGCAGACCCTGGTCCGGCGCAGCGATGAACAGGCCTTCGCCCGGCTCAACGGTGTCAATCCCATGTATGTGGAGGACGCCGCCCGGCGCCTGGCCGGCAAGCTGCGCCAGCGTCACCAGGGCGTGCGGGTGCAGGTGCGGCACATGGAAAGCCTTCATGCCCATGACGCCGTGGCCAGGGCCTGAACTTTTCCGGGGCGCCGCAACGGGGGGCCGATGACGACACTGATGATCCAGGGCACCACCTCCGACGCCGGCAAGAGCACGGTGGTGGCCGCGCTGTGTCGCTGGCTGGCTCGCCGTGGCGTTTCCGTCGCCCCCTTCAAGCCACAGAACATGGCGCTCAACAGTGCCGTGACCGTCGATGGCGGCGAGATCGGCCGCTCCACCGCACTGCAGGCACTGGCCTGTGGTATCGAACCTCACAGCGACATGAACCCGGTGCTGCTCAAGCCCCAGAGCGACCGGGGTGCCCAGGTGATCCTGCGCGGTCAGGTTCACGGCAACATGGATGCGCTGGACTACCACGGTTTCAAGGCCGAGGCACGTGACAGTGTGCTGGCCGCCTGGCAGGCGTTGCGCGGGCGTTACGATGTGATCATTGCCGAGGGCGCGGGCAGTCCGGCGGAGATCAATCTGCGCGAAAACGACATTGCCAACATGGGGTTCGCGGAAATGGTGGACTGCCCGGTGCTGCTGGTGGCGGACATCGATCGCGGCGGTGTATTCGCCCAGCTGGTGGGCACCCTGGAGTTGTTGTCGGCGACCGAGCGCGAACGGGTGGCCGGCATGATCATCAACCGCTTTCGCGGTGACCCGGCCCTGCTTGGTGATGGCCCGCGGTGGCTGGCGCAACGTACCGGCAAGCCGCTGGTCGGTGTGCTGCCGTATCTGCAGGGGCTGATCCTGGATGCCGAGGACAGTGTGGGCCTGCAGGGTGTGGAGACGGACAATCCGGGTCTGCGGGTGGTGGTGCCGGCGCTGCCGCGCATGAGCAATCACAATGACTTTGATCCGCTGCGGCTGCATCCGCGGGTGTCGCTTACTTTCGTGGGCCCGGACCGGCCGGTGCCGCCGGCGGATCTGATCATCCTGCCCGGCAGCAAGAGCACGCGCGCGGACCTGGCCTGGCTGCGCGAGCAGGGCTGGGAGGCGGTGCTGCAACGCCATCTTCGTTACGGCGGGAAAGTGCTGGGGATCTGCGGCGGCTTCCAGATGCTCGGACGTGCCGTTCATGATCCGGACGGCATTGAAGGGGAAGCCGGCAGTACCGAAGGGCTGGGCTGGCTGGACATGGAAACCCGGCTGGTTGCGGGCAAGCAGCTGCACAATGTGGAGGCCCGACTGCTGCCTGAAGGGGTGGTCTGTGAGGGCTATGAAATCCACAACGGCATTACCGAAGGCCCGGCCCTCGAAAAGCCTCTTGTGGAGATCGGTGCGCGCCCCGACGGGGCTGTCAGCGACGACGGCCAACTGATGGGCTGCTATGTGCACGGCCTGCTGGATCACCCGGAGGCCGCCGCCGCGCTGCTGAAGCGTTGCGGGCTGGAAGGCGAAGCCGCCGTGGATTACCAGGCCCACCGGCTGGCGGAACTGGACCGTCTGGCTGATGCTGTCGAGCAGCATCTGGATACACAGCAGCTCCGGAGGCTGATTCCCTAGATCCAGGGTCAGCACCGCCGCTTATTGGAGAGAGTGTCGTAAAAGGGTTTGTGGGAGCGCACCTCGGGGCGCGAAGAACCTGACACCATGCCGGATCCAGGGCCTTCGCGGCCCAAGGTCCGCTCCCACAAGTGCCAGAAGCCCCTTTTGCGACACCCTTCTGGAGAACCGTATGGCGTCCCCGGGCTGACAACGGGACGTCGTCCTGTGACCGAAGGCCGCTCCGGCGTGGCTCGAAATGGCGTAGGCTGGTACCGGACCTGTGTCCGGGAGGATGGCAGAAATGAAATGGATCAGACATCTTGCGCCTGCGACCCTGTCGGTGCTGCTGCTCATGAGCAGTGTATTGCAGGCATCGGGGTCTCCGGGATCGGGGGAGCGGGTACGCACTATCAGCGTAACCGGGCAGGCCTCGGTGAGTGTGGAACCGGACAAGGTCTCGGTGGCCTTCAGTGTTGTCTCCCGGGCGGACAGTCCGGACGCGGCCCGCGAGCGCAACGAGCAGGCCTCCGCCGGGGCGCTGAACCGGGTTCGGGAGCTGGGTATCGATGAGCGCCGGATTCGCATGGAAACCCTGCGTTTGCAGCCACGTCGCGAGTATGACCCGGAAACCAGGCAGCACCGGGACGCGGGGTACGAAGCCACTCGCCAGATGGTGGTGGAGCTCGACGAACTGGAGCTGCTGCCCGATCTTATTGCCGGCATGGTACAGCAGGGAGCGAATCGTCTTCGCAGTGTGCGCTACGGGCTCCGAGATCGCGGCGCACCCCGCAACGAGGCCCTGCACGAGGCCTTGACAGATGCCCGCGAGAAGGCGCTTTTCATGGCCCGGGCACTGGATGTGGAGGTGGGCGATGTAGTGCGCATTCAGGAGC
>SLJS01000369.1 GCA_007135015.1 Alcanivorax sp.
GCTACAAGTACCGGGGCGCGCTGGTGCGCGAGCGCCCGCTGGTCTGCATGGCCGAAGCCGGGCTGCGCGAGCTGGCCCCGCCCCGGCCGGATGCGCTGGTGCCCGTCCCGCTGCACTGGTCCAGACACTGGCGGCGGGGTTTCAACCAGGCCCGAAGGCTCGCCCTGGGGCTGGAGCGGCGCCTGCAGATCCCCTGCCTCCAGACGCTGGCGCGCCTGCGGGCCACACCCCGACAGCAGGGGCTGCGCGCCGGAACCCGGCGCCGCAACCTGCGCCGCGCCTTCCGGGTCGACGGGAATGTGGAAGGTCTGCACCTGGCCCTGGTCGACGATGTGGTCACCACCGGCAGCACCGCCCGGGAGGCATCCGATCTGTTGCTGGACGCCGGCGCGGCAAGCGTGGATGTCTGGGCCCTTGCACGGGTACTGCCCCGCACCAGCAGCTGAACCGGAGTCCGGCACTGGTTTCACCCTTTGTGCCTGAATCCCGTGTTGCCAGACTGCCAGCTGGCCGGATGCTCGCCCAACCGGGCCTGTTTCGGCATAATGCCGGACATTGCCGTTGCGGGCGAAAACTGTTGACCCGGGGCAATGCGCCAACCGCATCCAGGGTGTTCAATTCGGGCACGCCGTCAGGGAAGGGAAGGGACCATGAAAAGAACAATATCCGTGCTGGCAATGATTCTTCTCGCCGGCCAGGCTCGAGCCGATCTCCCGGTGGACGGCGCCTATGAGGGCGTTCACCTGATCCGCGGCACCGTGGTTTCCGTGGGCAGGGTGGATCCTTCCACCAGCGGCGTGGACACCGGCTTCTTCGCCGACGCCAACTATTCCAGTGTCGCGCTCAATGGCGGGATCAACTCCAAGAAGCTCGGCGACTCGCCGCTGCGCAAAAGCGAGCCGGCCACCGACGAGGCGCAGGCGGCGCAGGGCCGCATCAACAATGTCTATGCCGGCGTGGGTTTCGGACGCATCGCGCAGTTGCAGTTGGGCTACGGCTCCGAGGGCCAGGTCACGCGACTGCGCTCGGACATCAACATTCGCTCCATCATGGACTTCATTACCCAGGAGACCACGCCCAGGCATCGGCTCATGCTCGCCGACCGGATCACCTTCAGTTACACCATTGAGCGTTATACCGGCGACGAGGAGATCTTCGACAACTTCACCTGGGGCGTGGGCCTGCTGTTCTGATGCAGGTGGAAATCGTCCAGGGGCATTTCCCGCCCGCCAATCCCCGCGGCATTACGGTGGTGATCGACGTCATCCGCGCCTTCACCACCAGCTATCACGCCTTTCTGCGGGGCGTGCACACCATCTGGCCGGTCGCCAATCGCCCGGATGCCTTCGCCCTGCAGCGCGAGAAACCGATGGCCCTGCTGGCCGGCGAGATCGAGGCACTGCCCATCGAGGGGTTCGACTTCGGCAATTCTCCGGAGGAAATCAGCGGGGCGGAGCTGGAAGGCCGTGAGCTCATCCTGCGTACCACCAACGGCGTGGCCGCCACCCTGGCCGCCCGGGACAGCGCCCGGGTGCTGGTCTGCGGCCTGGTGACCGCGGAAGCGACGGCGGCAGCCGTCCGGGCGGCGGCACCGGAGAAGGTGCTGCTGGTGGCCTCGCACCCCACCGGCGACGAGGACCTGGCCTGCGCCCAGTACATGCGCGGGCTGCTCGGCGGCGAAGGAATCGAACTGGAAGAGGCCATGCGGCGGACCCGCGAGGCGGCCGCCGCGCGCAAGTTCTTCTCCGGCGGCAATCCCCACCTGCGTGCCGGCGATATCGAGCTGGCCGCCCGCAGCGCCGGCCCCGACGCCCCGATCATGGAAGTCACCTTCGAACCCCGCCCCCGCATTACCTGTCATCCCGGGCCCTGAGAGCGGGCTTCGGGCCGCGGCCTGAAGCCGGAACCCTTGACCCTGACCTGCCGGTCATGCTTTGATTCAAACACTTGTTTGAATTTCCGGAGACTTCCCCCATGATCGAGTGGAGCGAACCCCAACGCATGATCCAGAAGATGGTCCGAGACTTCGTGGAGAAGGAGGTCGTGCCCAATCTGGACGATATCGAATACAACGGGGTGCCGCCCTACGAGATCCTGCGGAAGATGATCAAGACCTTCGGCATGGACGCCATGGCGAAGCAGAACTTCGAAAAGCAGATTGCCCGGGACAAGGCACGAGCCGCCGGCGAAGAGCCGGAAAGGAAGGAAAAGGACGAGGATGAGGAAGGCGGCTCCGGCGGCGAACAGGCGGCCATGACCATGATTCCGGTCATTGAGCTTTCCCGCCACGCACAGGGACTGGTCACCGCCATGGGCGTTTCCATGGGCCTGACCGGCGGCGCCATCATGGGCAAGGGCACCATCGAGCAGAAGGAACGCTGGGCCTTGCCGCTGCTGACCATGGAGAAGGTGGGCGCCTGGGCCATTTCCGAGCCCAACTCCGGCTCCGACGCCTTCGGGCAGATGAAGGCCGTGGCTCGGCGCGACGGCGACGGCTATGTCATCAACGGCAGCAAGACCTGGATCACCAATGGCCCCTATGCCGATACCATCGTGCTGATCTGCAAGCTGGCCGAAGACGGCGTGGAGCCGGCGGACCGCAAGATCGTCTCCTTCATTCTCGACTCGGGCATGGAGGGTCTGGAGCAGTCCAAGCCCTTCAAGAAGATGGGTATCGGCTCCTCACCGACCGGTGAGCTTTTCCTCAGCGACGTGAAGGTCGGCCGCGACCGGTTACTGGGCGGTTCCGAGGACAGCTACGGCCGCTCCGGCGCCAAGGCCACCTTCATGCAGGAGCGCGCCGGCGTCGCCGCCATGGCCCTGGGAATGGTGGAACGCGCCCTGGAGCTGTCCGTCGAGTATGCGAAAGACCGCAAGCAGTTTGGCCGCCCCATCGGCGACAACCAGCTGATCCAGCTCAAGCTGGCGAAGATGGAAGTCGCCCGGATGAACCTGCAGAACCTGGTGTTCCGGTATGTGGAAACCATGGCGCAGGGCAAGACCATGACCATGGCGGAAGCCTCGGCCATGAAACTCTACGCCGCCCAGACGGCCATGGAAGTGACCACCGAAGCCGTACAGGTCTTCGGCGGCTTCGGCTACATGCGCGAGTCCCGGGTCGAGCAGCTGATGCGCGACGCCAAGATCCTGCAGATCTACGCCGGGACCGACGAAATGCAGATCATCGCCATCGCCAGGGACCTCCTCGCGCGCTGAGTTTCGGGCTACGAGCTGCGGGCTACGGGCTACGGGCTTGCGCGGCCTGCGGCCGCTCTCCCCCTCCAAACCTCCCCCCTCGCGGGGGGAGGCTTCCATCCTCCAGCGCCGGAAAGAATAGCTCCCTCCCCTGCAAAGGAGGGTGTCGTAAAAGGCTTGCGGGAGCGCACGTTGGGGCGCAGAACCTGGCACCATTCCGGAATTCAGGGCCTTCTCGGCCTTGCTGGAGGGTCCCC